>NZ_JBEFNA010000001.1:240973-286654 GCF_040199715.1 Fusobacterium sp. SYSU M8D902 | reverse complement strand
CTAATATGTAGGATTCGTTGTATCCGAATTTAAGCCTTTGGAGAGTTATATAAAACGAAAGTAGCTACGGCAAAATCAGACTCTGAGAAGAAGGAAATAAACAAATTTCTATATTTTTATAGATTTTTGGCAACGGAAAAAATGTTATTAGGAAAAGAGAAAGTTCCTCTCTATTGTCAATTAGCTGAGATAATAATAAACGAGATAGAGAGTAAAGGATTAAAAGAGAATGATCAATTATCCACTGAAAAAGAGTATTGTGAAAAATATAAGTTGAGTAGAGCCACAGTTAGACAAGCAATAAATTATCTAGAGAAAAAAGGATATGTATATAAGATACAAGGAAGTGGAACTTTTGTTTCAGCAAGACGTCTTAAGCAAAAGCTATTAAAGTTTTATAGCTTTAGTGAAGAGATGAAAAAACAGGGGAAAAATCCAGAGTCAGAGATACTTTCTTTGAAAACAATAGAGGGAAATGAGAAGATCTTAAAAGAGCTTAACTTGGAGAAGGGAGAAAAGGTTCTTGAGTTAGTGAGATTAAGACTTGCAGATGGTGAAGAGATAATGTATGAGAAAACATATCTTCCATATAAGAAATTTCCAGATTTAACAAAGAAAGATTTAATTGATAACTCTTTATATGGTATTCTTCAAAGTAGATATAAGATGGTTTTTACAAAAGCAACAGAGAGATTTTCAGTAGGGATTTCAGATAAAAAGGTTTCAGCCTCTCTTTTGATACCTCAAAATACACCAGTTATAAATCTTCAAAGATGGACTTATGTGGGATTAGAGATAATCGAGTATACAATAAGCTCTGTAAGAGGAGATAGATTTGAATTTGAGGTGGAGTTAGAGGGAGAGAGCAGTAGATAAATATTAATTAAATGCTACTAATTTAAATAGGAATAAAAGTTTCATTAGAGAGAGAATAATTTATGATAGATTCAATGAAAATAGACTAAATTTAATAAAAAATTTAAAACCTCTTAGAATTAATTTGAGAGGTTTTTATCTTTGTAAAAATTAATTGTAAGATAATTTGTAATATAATTTCAGATAATAAAATTTAAAAATGAGGTAAAATTATGGATGAAACTAATATTTTAAATAAAAAAGAAAAAATCAGCACATTATATTATAGTAAATTAACTTCAAAGAGAGAAGCTTTTATAAATCAACTTTATAATTTAATAAATGCTCAATTTGAGGAACAAGAAAAACTGAAAGATTTAGAGCCAACTAAAATAATTGAAGAACTTGAAAATAATTCTGACTATATTCAAAGAATTTTTATAGATGCACCTTGGGGAATGGGGAAAACTTTTTTCTCCAAAGCTTTAAAAGAAAAAATAGAAGAAGAAAATAAGAATAAGGAAAATAATAAAAAAATAAGCTATATAAATATTAATGCTTGGGAAACAGACTACTTTTCTGACCCTATGAAATCTATCATTGGAGAGCTTAATAGTTATAACTTGATTAACTCTGAAACTCAAACAGCCATAGAAGAAATAATGAAGAATGTTTTTAAAGTTGGAGGAAAATTTTTATTAAAATTAGTTTTAACAAAATTTAACTTAAAAAATGAAGATATAGAGCAATTGAGATCTCTTTTTAATGGAGTAAATACTTCTGAATTGGAGGACTATAAGAAATATAAAGAGCTTGTGGATAAATTTAAGGAGTGTTTATCTCTTGAGAAAGACTTAAAAGTCATAGTAATTGATGAGCTAGATAGATGTAAGCCTAGTTATGCTATTGAGCTACTAGAAACAATAAAACATTTTTTTGGTGTGAAAAATATTATCTTTGTTTTTTTAGTAAATAAAAAACAATTACAAAGTATTGTTTCAACTTCATATTTACAAGATGATGAGTGTTCTGAATATTTTGAAAAATTCTTTGATATTCAATTTAACTTGCCAAAGCTTGAATATGAAGATTTTATTAGAATAGAGTACGATAATTATAATCAACTTGAAACTTATGGAGTAGATGAACAAAATATTTCAGAAGATACAACTAAGATATATGAATCTATATTTTTAGATGCTTTTGTTTCAAATTGTGATAGTTTTATTGTTTCTCCAAGAAATTTTATTAAATCTTTTAAGAAGTTTAAAATACTACTTTCTTCTTTATCAAGTGAAGAGAGAGCTTGTTATCCTATTATGATAGTTTTGATATTATATTTTATTAGAGAGGAATTTTTAAATAAAAATGAAAAAATAGAATTATTATTTATAAAAACATTTTTTATAATAAAAAATATGACACTCTTAAGTGATATTATTAAAAATTTAAAAGATGAAGACTTTTTCTTTGAAGCTAAAACAAAATATAAAAAAAATAGAGATTTTTATTTAGCTTTTTTCACTATTTTATATTTGAAAAAAGGAGGGTCTTATAGTGGTTTATACTTAGAAGAATGGAATAATGTAAAAAAAATTAATTTTATTTTACAGAATAATAAGGATATTGAATTTAAAGAGGTTCTATTTGATTTTAATTGTATACTAATTTCTAGTAGGACTCCAGAAGGATATATTTATATTAATCCTAATTTGTTTAATAAAAAGCAACTAGAAATATATAGAATTTTAAATAGTTGCTACAATACGAATATTCTTGAAGCTTGGGCAGAAGAGAAATATAACTTTACTATGAATCTGAAATAGGGATTGTATTAGTAAGAATAAAATTATACCCCTTAGCTTTAAGGGGTATAATTTTATTTTAAAGTTTTATGTATAATTTCAATAATATCTTCTTTGTTTAGTTGCTTTTTAAATTTAACATTAATTCCTTCTTTTTTTAAAGCTTCAAAGAATTTTCTAGCACTTTCAATTCTAAGTTTTTCTTCTTCTCTTAATTGACTCATTTTTTTTATATCTTTTGTTTCAAGAATTAGATTCATTTCTAAACTACCATTTTCTTTTTTTAATACATACATAAAGTCTGGACTTGTTGTTCCACCAAAATAAAGAGGAACTTTTATACTTCTTCTAGGAATTTTTCCAAATACAACGACTTCATCAATATGACTATTTTTTATATTTTCTCCTTCTAAAGGAGAATCATAGATCAATGTATCATATAAAAATTTATCTGATACATTAAAATTATCATCTTTATAAACACCAATTGTTCCTTGGAGAATACTGTTTTTAACATTTCCAGTAAAATCTGTTAAGGCAGTTTCACAGGTAGAAGTATTCATTTTTCGATAAGAAAATCTATTAATATACGTTTTTTCTAACCATTCTTGATACTTAGTGAATATATTATTTAAAGTGTTAGTATTAAAAAAATCTTCTGGAAATTTCATTTTTTGATTGAGTTCTATAAATCCTTTATGAAGTAAAGGAAGTGAAAAACCAGTATATTTGTTCAATTTTTTTAAAAAATCATTGTATGGAATTTTATTTTTTATTTTATCCTTTATTATAGAGTTTTCTCTTATCATAAATTTATCATCAGCTACTACTATTTTTTCTCTTTTTATATTAATAAATTGTTCAGAGTATATATCTTCAAAAATCTGATTAATGGCTTTTGATATTTCGTCATCAGATAAACTTTCTAATTTTAAGTAATATTTTTTATTAATAGCTTCCCATAAAGGTTTTAATTTATTAAAATTCTCTTTTCTTATAGTTATATAATTTTTCTTTTTATCTTTCCCATCTTTGATTTTTCCATTTTTAATACCTTGATTAAATTCAGGATATTCTTCAAAAAAAGCAGTAGAATTTTCTTTTATAATATTTTTATCTTCGTCTACATAATCTTTTGATAATAAATCAATAAATAATTTTTTAGAAGTAATTCCTCTTTCAGTAGCAACTTTTTCAAGAAGAGTTTTAATATTAAAGGATTGGATAATATCAGAGTTAACTTCTGATATTAATTGTTTAGCAAATTCTTTTTCTGAAAAATCAATTAAATAAGTTAAGTAAAATTCTTCATTTGAAATACGATTTCCATATTCATCAACTGGTAAACGTAATCCTCTTCCAACTTCCTGAAGCTTACTGTTTTCACTACCACTAGATCTTAGTTTTGCTATTTGGAATACATTCGGATTATCCCATCCTTCTCTTAAAGTCCATTTAGAAAAAATAAATCTCATGATATTCCAATTTCCATCTTTATCTTTAAAAGATAATAAATTTTCTTTATCTCTTAAAATTAAATCTATTTCATTTTGTATATCTTCATCATTTGTAGAATTATCATTTGAAAAATATCCACCATTAGTTGCTGATAGATTTTTTAAAGAATATTCAAGAAAAGCTAAGTAATCTTTTTCTAAATCAGTAGAAATATGTTCTTTTATTTTTTTTATTCTTTCTTTTAATTCTTCTTCTAAAAGAGATTCAAACATTATTTTTAAATCTCCATTATTTTTTTCTCCTCTATATGAAAAAATACTATCTATAAAAAACAAAGACAGAGTTTTAATTTTCCTTTTTCTTAAAAAATTTATTCTTTCCTGTTCGAGATGATTTTTTATAGCTTGTTTTAACATAAGTTTTTGATAAGTTTCGGTGTAGATACTAGAAAAAATACTGTCCCCTACTAATAAAATTTGATCATTAGACAATAATATTCCACTACTAGAATTATTAGCACCATATTTTCCTATATCTTGTATGGAAATTTTTGAAAATTCTTCTGAAATTTCAGATAGATATTCTCCAACTCTAAGTTCAAAAACTTTTCCTGTTTTTTCATTTCTTAAAATAGCTTTTTTAGGTTTAGAATTATCAATTTTTAAAAGTTTTAATTTTATATCTTCTTCTTTTATTTCCCCAAGAGTTTCAACAATAACACCTTTTATTAGACCTTCGTTAAAAGCAGTTACAGAATTAAGGTTATATACTAAATTATTATAATCTCTTATACCAGTTTTTTCATTTTTATTGAAAGTAGCACCAAAACGAATTATCATTTGAGGATTTATTTTTTCAACAAGACGTTTATATGCTTCGTTTTCTCTTTTAAAACGGTGTGGTTCATCTATTATAACTATTGGTCTTACTTCTTCAAGTGCTTTATAAGGAATACTTATTCCTCCTAATAAAGTTTGGTCATATTCTGTTTCCATTGTTTTTTTAGATATTAACATTTTATCAGTCATTAAAAGACAATTTATCTTATTTTTCTCTAAAGTTGTATTTCTAATAAAATTGGAAATAGCTTGAGGAAACATCTTTCTTCCCTTTTTACTTGTCTTTTGAGCATTTAATACATCTAATCTTAAAAAAGAAGTTGGGTATAAGTCATAAAAATGATGTTTTGCATATTCAGATTCTATAAACATTTTAGTCCCTTCTTTAATAGGAGTAGAAGGAACTAAAATTATAAATTTATTAAATCCATAATTTTTGTTTAATTCATACATAAGTCTAGTATAACAATATGTTTTTCCAGTACCCGTTTCCATTTTTATGTCTATTCCAAAAGGTTCATTTTCAACGAAAGCTCTATATTCTTTGTTTATACTTGAAATTTCATCATAACTTCCATTTTGAATTGCTTTTATATTTTGATAGAGTCTTTCATCATCAAAATTTATTTCTGGATTTTTATAAATAGTATTTGCTTTGATTTGAACATTTTTAAAAATTTCATTCACTATATCTAAAACTTTTGTTTGGTGTGGTAAAATACTTAATTTTAATTCCATATTAATACCTCTCAATTAACTCTATATCTTTATGTAATTGTTTTAAATTATTTCTTAATTCATGAATTATATTAAATGGAATAGAATAAGGATAGATTACTATTCTATTTATAAGCAATTTATTATCTTCAATCATTTCTATCAGTCTTATAGCATCTTCAGTTGTAATTCCTAAATTAATAATATAGGCACTATTATTACAAACATCAATTTCATAATTAATTAATTTAATTTTTTTCGATTTAGTTATTAATCCGTATCCATCTTCATTTAACCATGTTGTAAGTATAGTATCTTTTCCAGAAATATTTTCATATTTAAAAGCTTCTACATAATCTTCCATATAAAAGAGTTGAGTTTCGGGATTAAATTCAATTATTTTATCTAGCATATTTTGTTCTACTTCTTTTAGCCTAAATAATTTAAATCCACAATCTATATTTGGATAGTCTTTCTTTATTTTTTCTCCAACTCTTTTTATACGTTCTCTTCCTATTTCATCAATAGTTCTATACCCTTCTTTGTATGCAATTTTATCTTCCTTTATTTCTTCTGGTAACTGAACCATTATATATTTTCTATTACCATCATCCTCTTTATTAATTTCCATAACAGTATGAGCTGTGGTTGCAGAACCAGAGAAAAAATCTAAAATAATTGAATCTTTATCACAACCAGCTATTATAACTTTTGATAATAATTTTATAGGTTTAGGAAATTCAAAAACATCAGCACCAAATAATTCCTTAATTTCTTTAGAAGAAGTTTGAGAGGTTCCAGAATTTTCAATGTCAATAGAATAATTAACATCTTCAATCAAAGTAGGTAAGGTACTTCCGTTTCTTACTTCTGATAGAAATTTTTTTTGATATGGAGTTCTTTTCTCTCCTCTAAAAACAATTCTATTATCTTCAATCATTTCTTGCATTTTTTCTCTATTATATAACCAACATTTATTTTCAGGTGGATAGTGTTCCTTTCCTGTTAAGGGATCTAAAATAGGATAGATACAACTCTCTACAATTCTTCCACCTTTTCCATTTCCTGATAAGTCTCCATAGTTCCATTCTCCTCTTGGATCATTATCTCTATTTATATAATCTTTATTTAATTTTAATGTTCTTTTTTGTAAATTTAGTTTATGGGTATTATAATTTTTGGCGATTACGAATATATATTCATGATTTTTTCCAATAACTCTATCATTTGGTGGAGTTGCTCTTCTTTTCCAGATCAAAGTTTCTATAAAATTTTCTTCTCCAAATATTTCATCACAAATTAATTTCAAATTAGCTTGTTCGTTTTCATCAATGGAAATAAAAATAACTCCATCATCAGACAATAAATTTTGAGCCAACAATAAACGAGAATACATAAAGGTTAACCATGCAGAATGGCTTGATTTTCCTTTTAAATTTATTATTTTATTTGCTTCTTCTTCATCAATCCCCATCTTTTCTGATAAAACTTCAGGAGTAAAAGAAAAATTATCATTATATATAAATCCATCTGATCCTGTATTATATGGTGGATCAATATAGATACATTTTATTTTATTTGAGTAAGATTTTAATAAATGTTTTAAAGCATCTAAATTATCACCTACTATATACATATTTTCAGAATTGATATTTTCTTCTTTTAAGTTATGTTCAATATCAGGTACGATTACTGTTTCTGTTTCTAAACCACTTTGAAACTTACTATAATTTTTCCCCAAGAACTTTAACTCATATCCTTCTTTTTCTATTTTAATTTCATTTGATTTTAACATCTCATTAAAACTATCAAGCTTAAAACTTCCCTCTTTATCAAAATATTGAGGTAAAATTTCTCTTAATTTTTCAAGCTCTCTGGTATTAGGTTGAACTATTTCATTTTTTATAATTTGAGATTTTATCATATTATTTCCTTTCCTTGACTAAAATTTAATTACAATAATATTGTATCATAGTCTCAAAAAATATTGTACTATAACATTTTTAAAGCTGTCATCGAATTAAATAAATGTTGATAAAACACGTATTTTTTGATATAATATACTCTGAATAAAAATAAAAATGGTAAGGGTAGATAGATTATGAGCTTAAAAAAAATGGACAATTTGCTGGAAAATATCTTTTTTATGTTAAAAATAGATGAAAAAGGAGCCTATGTTCTTCCAGTATATGCTGATGGAAGCATAGCAGAAAATTTAGAAGTAGATGAAGATTCTGAAGATGTAACTAGTCAGATTTTAACATATATTAAGGGAGTGAAAGAGGATAGTTTTTTCATAGATTGGGAGAAGGAGTATGAAGAGGCATATCTGAATGAACACTCAGATCTAATAGAATATTTAATTGATAATCCTAAGTTTGTAAATGAAAAGATGGAAGTACTCAAATGGATAAAAAGGGATAATAATTTATCGTTGATTATAAAAGAGAAGGAAAATAGTAGTACTGCCCTTACAACAGAACTTTTATTAAATGATTCTATTACAGAGTTTATGATAATCAATGAGGATCTTATTTTAGCTGATAATACTTTTTATATAATAGATATGGAGAGTAATGATTTTCATACTTTGAAGGAGTTAGTTGGAACAATTGATGAATCAGGATTAGAAAATTTTCTAACTTTGACGATTAAGTATTTTAAGAATATAGAGATAGAGTATAAAGATTATAAGATAATGGCTGGAGAGAAGCATATTCCTAGTCCACAACTAGTAATAGAAAAGATCTCTCATGACAATAGTCTATATTTACAAGTGACATTGATGGTATCAAGTATGCACTACGATTTCTTGAAAGATCACGATATTAAGCAAGTAGCGATAGTCAATGATTTGGAGAGAAAAATATCTATATGTGAGATAGATATAAGCAGAATATCTGAAGCGATAGAGGATATTGTAAAATTGTTAGCTAAGGATCAAAAGAATTTAAAAGTGAGATCGAGTTATTACTTAGATGAGAGTAATTTGATTATAATGCAGGAAAAATTAGCTAAAGAGTTTATTATGAAGGATCTATTACAATTGGCATCTAAGTACAAGGTAGTAGGTACAGATAAGCTTAGAAAGTATAATATAAAGGCTGTAAAGCCAAAGGTAATAGGAAATTTCAGCCACTCAATAGATTTCTTAGAGGGAGAGATAGAGCTTGAGATTGAGGGAGAAAAGTTTTCTATTTTAGATGTTCTTTCATCTTACAAGAAGGATTCATATATTATGTTAAGTGATGGAACAAGTGCCTTAATTAATAAGAAATATATAGAGAAGTTAGAGAGAATTTTTAAAGATAACAATAAACAAAAAGTAAAACTCTCATTTTTTGATCTACCACTAGTAGAGGAGTTAATTGAAGATAAGATATTCTCTGAGGAGATGAATAGAAGCAGAGAGTTTTTTAAAGGGATTAATAATATAAATAACTATGCAATAGAGACGCCGAAGATAAAAGCACAATTGAGAGAGTATCAAGAGTATGGTTACAAATGGTTATCATATTTGATGGACAACAATTTAGGAGGGTGTCTTGCAGATGATATGGGACTTGGGAAGACTCTTCAAGCAATAGCAGTTTTAACGAGATTGCATGAGAAGAAGGGGACGAAAAGTTTGGTAGTAATGCCTAAATCTTTGGTGTATAACTGGGAGAGCGAGATAAAGAAATTTAGTCCTAAGTTAAAGGTTGGAATATACTATGGAAACTTTAGAAATAGAGATATTATAAAGAAAAATAGTGTTATTTTAACTACTTATGGAACGATTAGAAATGATATTGAAACAATAAAAGAGTATTTTTTTGATGCAGTGATTTTAGATGAATCTCAGAATATAAAAAATGTAAATGCTCAAACAACGAAAGCTATAATGCTTTTGAATACAAGACATAGAATTGCTCTAAGTGGAACACCTATTGAGAATAACTTAAGTGAGTTATACTCTCTATTTAGATTTTTAAATCCCTCTATGTTTGGAACTTTAGAGGAGTTTAACAACTATTATGCAATTCCAATCCAAAGGGAGAATGATAGAGAGGCAATAGAGGAGTTAAAGAAGAAGGTATATCCATTTATTTTAAGAAGAATAAAGAAAGAGGTTTTAAAGGATCTACCAGATAAGATAGAAAAAACTATGTATATAGAGATGAATCCTGAACAGAAAAAACTTTATGATGAGAGAAGAAATTATTATTATAAGATGGTACACTCTCAAATAAAGGAGAATGGAATAGGGAAGACACAGTTCTTTATATTACAAGCTTTAAATGAATTAAGACAGATAACGAGCTGTCCAGAGGCAAAAAGTGTAGGAGTAACTTCAAGTAAAAGAGAGGTTTTAATAAATAATATTGTTGAAGCTGTGGAGAATGGACATAAAGTTTTAGTTTTTACAAACTATATTAACTCTATAAACAACATCTGTGAAGATTTGAAAAAATATGATATTAAATATCTTTCTATGAGTGGAAGTACAAAGGACAGACAGCTATTAGTAGATAAATTCCAAAAAGATAACAAGTATAAGGTTTTTGTTATGACATTGAAAACAGGTGGAGTTGGATTAAATCTAACTGCCGCTGATACGATTTTTATCTATGATCCTTGGTGGAACAAGACAGTAGAAAATCAAGCAATAGATAGAGCCTATAGATTGGGGCAAGATAGAACAGTTTTTTCATATAAATTGATACTGAAGGATACAATTGAAGAGAAGATCCTTCAACTACAAGAATCAAAAATCAAACTGCTAGATAATCTAATATCTGAAGATAGTGCTACTTTAAAGAGTTTAACTGAAAAGGATATTGAGTTTATCTTAGGAGAATAAATTTTAGGGAGAAAAAATGGCGATAAGTAAAGATAGGTTTAGGGAAGCTTTAAATGAGTTTTATTCTAAAGAAATTTTATTTAAACTTTATACAAAGTATTTTTTAGATTGGATAGCTGAGGGGTATATAGGGAGTAACCTTGGATTATTTGAGATATCTTTAATAAGTGAAAATAGTAATAAACAAACTTTTTTAGATTTGTTGGAGCAATTTTATTTGAAAGAGGAGATATTCTGTACTATCTATGAGAGATTGGACAGCGATGTTAAAGAGGTTTTTGAAGAGGTAGTTTGGAAAGGAAAGTTCTACATCTCTAATAAAGAAAGATATTTAAAGTTGGAAAATAATTATGATTTAAATAAAGATTTACAAGATAAATTCCTATTTTTTAAGGCAGAGAGAGATAATAAAAAAGGGGAGTACCTCTATTTAGATTATGATATATTGAGAGTTATAAGAAAATTTATGAGAAATAAACCTCAAGAGTACAACATTATAGCTCAAAATAGTGTAGATGCTGCTTTAGTAAACAACAATGAGAAAGAGTTAATAGAAAATTTTAAAATGTATTTTGAGTTTTATTCTCAAGGTGGGATAAAATTATCAAGTAGTGCTAAGATCTTGAAAGAGTCTAAGTTAAATATGAAAAAATATTGTAACATAAGTGAGTATTACGAAGATTCAAAGGATTTAGACTATCTTAAGACAGAAACAATCGCTCTTTTCTTCTTCTTAGTTAAAGAGAGATATATTGATGAAAACTATTTTAAGATTTCAAATATAAAAAATATAGTAAATGATTTCTTGAGTGGAGAGTTGATAAAAGAGGAAAATTATCACTATACATCACTTTATCTTAATTACCTAAAGGGTGTAAAGAATATTTGGAAATCTAAAGAGGAGATAAAAAGAGGATTAGCTACAATCAAAAATATACTTAATGAGATACCTAATGGAAAAGTTGTAAGTGTAGATAACATTATTAAATCAATACTATATAGAGATGAGTTTATAGAGATAATAGATGTGAAAGATGCATATGACTATATCTATATCAATGAAGCTAACTATGAGAGAACAAAGATTCTGAATTATGAGAAATATCAGATGTATGTTGTAATTCCATTTATCAAATCTGTACTGTTTATCTTAGGAGTTTTAGGAGTTTTAGAGATATACTATGACTATCCATCTATAAATAATTCATTGTACTTAAAAAATGGATATTTAAGTAAGTTTGATGGGATAAAATATATCAAATTTACAGAACTAGGAGAGTACTGCTTTGATAGAATAGAGGAGTATGACTTTAAAAATGCCAAAGAAGATGGAGAGGTTATTTTAGACGAGGATAGATTGATAGCAACTGTTGTTGGAGATGCTCCAGTAAAGACAATGTTCTTAGAGAGAGTTTCACAAAAAATAGCTGTAAATAAGTTTAAATTTAATAAGGAGAGTTTCTTAAAGGGAATAAGTAGTTCCAAAGAGATTCAAGATAGAATAAATGAGTTTTATTCTAAGATTACTCCAGAACCTTCTCAAATATGGGTGGAATTCTTTGGAGATCTTTTGGAGAAAAGTAGTGCAATAAAAGCTGATAATCAATTTGTAGTATTAAAACTAAAAAATGATAAAGAGCTTATAAAGACTATTACAAAAGATGAGAGATTTAAACCACTTATGTTGAAGGGAGAGGATTTTCATCTTTTGATAAAGAGTGAAAATGTAACAGAGGTTGTCAGCCTATTTAAAGAGCATGGATACTATGTAAATTTTTAAACTGAATAAATAATAAAAAAGGATAGAGAGAAGTTCAAACTTCAATCTATCCTCTTGTTTTTACTATAATTTAGAGATCTCTTCAAGAATTTTATCAGTTATAGGTGCGAATAATTTAGCTGAATCTTCACACTCTTGACCTGTAGTCATTCTTGCAAAACCTTTAGTCATTGGAAGTTCTCCAAGAAGAGTTAATCCCATCTCTTTTAGGAAATCGTGAGCTCCACTCTCTTCGTGGAAACTGATCTTAGTTTCACAACCTGGACAAACAATGTAACTCATATTTTCTACAACTCCAATAACAGGAACATTTAGTTTTTTAGTCATATTAACGGCTTTTGCAACTATCATAGATACCATATCTTGAGGAACAGATACCATTACTATTCCATTGATAGGTGTAGATTGCATAACAGTAAGAGCAACATCACCTGTTCCTGGAGGCATATCGATTAGAAGATAATCTAATTCTCCCCATAGTACCTCTTCCCAGAACTGTTTAACAGCACTACTTATGATAGAACCTCTCCAAACAACAGGTTGGCTCTCATCTTGTAGTAATAGATTTAGAGATATTATTTTTATACCCTCTTTAGAAGTAACAGGAATGATATTAGTTCCATCTCCAGTAGCCATTTGACCACTAACTCCCATCAATCTAGGGATACTAGGACCTGTAATATCAGCATCCATTATTCCTACTTTATACCCTTTTTTAGCTAATTCTTTAGCAAATAGAGTTGTAACAGTAGATTTTCCTACTCCACCCTTACCACTCATAATACCGATTACATTTTTTATATGATTTAATGGATTATTAACAATCCCACAACTTTCTTTGTCCTTTGTACAAGTGCTACCTGAAGGACAAGTACTACAATTTGACATTATATTTCCTCCTTAAATTAACAATTAATACTATACTCAATCATACACTTATAAAATAGTTTTGTCAAATTTAATTTAACAATATTTATGACTCACAAGGTACGGCTCTGTGTCCAAGTCCAATTACCACTTCATCAAGTCTAAACATTCCTATTGTTAAAAAAATACAGACAGATAGATGCTCTTGACATCTTGCTATACCTATTTTTCCCCCTACATTAAATCCTACTGATTTATCTAGAATCTGATCAATAGCCTCTCTAGTTGCTCCAGTAACAGCCCCCTCATATACATGAGACTCACTTATAAGACCATTTCTTTTAGCTGCCACCAAGGTTCTTTCAAGTATTTTGGGAATAGATTCTACAACATTTCCACCAATATCCACAGCTGCAGTTTTAATTCCCTTTTTTATATATTTTTCTTTTAGCTCCTGCTCCTCTTCACGACTACTCATAGCCATCTCCACAGATACTTTTGCTATATCTTTACTTTTATATTGCATAAATTCTCCTCACTTTCTAGGTCATTCTACATATATTATATCAAAAATTTATAAAAATATCTTCAAGTATTTATATAAAAAGAGGAGATTCAATTTTAGGGAGAAAAGAAAAGAGAAAAACTTACTCCAATGCATATTGTAAATACTAGCAACTAAAAGTAAATTTTTCTCTTATATATTGAAACTATTCTATTTTTACTTAATCTCTTTTAATATGAATTTTTCCCAAGGAGCAATACTGTCTAAAAGATAGATCTCTTCCTCCCTAACTCTTCCTACAACATTTGTTTTCCCTGTATTTTTAATATCCTTTTTAGCTATTTGTAGTTCTCCAGCATATGTTCCATAAAGAGAGCTATCAATTATAATATCCCCTCTTTTTATGTCTACAGGATTAAATAATTGGAAGTGATGATCTTTATACTTAACTCTTGGTTGGCTAGATCTAATAACTAGATCACTCACATCTCCTCTATTGTAGTGGAGAGTATTTAATACTATCTCCTTTTCAATAGCTGGAATATTGTCAACTAAGATAACTGATAGATCGAGTAGATCTCTTTTCAATTCACCTAATTTTTTTAACTCCTCTTCACTAGCATAGCAGTTAGAGATGATTACAGTATTTATTCCCTCTTTAAATAGATCCTTAGCAGCTACTTCAATAGGCATATCTCTATGCTCCTCTAATGTACACATTCCCTCTTTTACAGGCCAAGGTCCAAAAGTTGCATTTTGAGAGTTGACAAAAGCAGAGGTTACTAGACCATATTTCATAAAGTTTTGATTGCATACTCTAAAATACTCTCTACCTAATCCTGTATAAAGATGTGGATAGAAGTTATGGCAACCTAATAGATTATATTTATTAGGCTTATAGTCCATAATAGTATCTAGGTATCTAGTACTGTTACTCATATTTATCTCAATTTTTAAGTTATATTCATTGTAACTCATAAGAGATTCTTCATTTCCTGTAAATCCATTATCTAAACGGATTCCATAGACTCCCAGCTCCTTAAAAAAGCTTAAATCATTGTATGAAATGTTTAATTCTGTAAATACCTTTGGATTTATATCTGCAACAACTTTAAATCCAAATGAGTTTGCATAGTTTATTGTTTCTTTGAAGTTTTCTATAATTTTTTCTTTGTCACCTTCAACTGATAGTAAGCAGGTAAAAATTCTTGTAAATCCATATTTTGCTGCTAATTTTATATATTCCTTATCCTCCTCTATTTTAGAGTGACCTGGATATATAGAAATTCCTAACTCTCTCATTTTAACCCTCCATAATTACTTTCTATGCTCTAAAAAATTATACAGTGCACCTATTAAATTTGCATTGTTATTAAATTTACAAACTTGAATATCAGGAACTATTTGAGCAACTTCAATCTTAGATATTAGCTCATTCATTTTATTTCTAATTCCAGATAGAATTTTTAGATTGCTACTAATTCCCCCACCAATTACTATTTTTTCTGGATCATAGATATATTGAATAGAGAAAATACCCTTAGCTAAGTTACTATACCATCTATCTAACTCTTCTAAAACAACGGGATTTTTCTCAATTTCAGCAAGTCTAAATATCTCTACACCATCTACCTCTTTATTGAGTTTTTTAGAAAGTCTAAGTACTAACTGTCCCATTGAGTTATAACCCCATACTCCTGGTATTCCTGGTTCATTTTCAAAATACATAATTCCAAACTCTCCAGCATAGAGGTGTTTTCCCTTATGTATTTTTTTATCCTTAACAATTGCTCCACCTATTCCTGTTCCAATAACAATAAAAACTACATCTTTATTTTCTTTAGCTTCACCTATCCAAACTTCAGCAAGAGCAGCACAGTTAGCATCATTTTCAAGCTCAACTTTTAAATTCAATAGTGATTCTAAATCAATTTTAAGATTTGGACCGTGAATATATGGTATAGCACTGACACCATCTATTGTACCTATATCACTGTTTACAGCTCCAGGACAACTAAGAGCCACACCACAGATATTATACTTTTCACAGTTATTTTTAATCTCTAAAATTTTTGAATATAATTCATCTAAAGTTGCTGGAGTTTTAAAAGAGGAGTTATTTAGGATATCTCCATTACCATTTAAAATTCCATATTTTATAGAACTTCCACCCATATCAAAAACTAAGTAATTTTCCATCATTAAAACCCCTTATTATCAGAAAGTTGTTTGAACCATCTTCCACTCTTTTTGATAGTTCTCTCTTGAGTAGCAAGATTTAGAGAAACTAAACCATATCTATTTTTATATGCATTCAACCATGACCAGTTATCAATAAATGTCCAAACTTGGTATCCTATACAGTTAGATCCCTCTTCAATTGCTCTGTGTAACCATGTTAAATGATCTTTATAGAACTCTATTCTATAATCATCTTGAATTATACCATCTACTAAGAATCTATCTTCTCCCTCTACTCCCATACCGTTTTCAGTGATAAGCCACTCAATATTATTGTAGTTATCTCTGATGTTGATTCCTATATCATAAATTCCTTTTTCATAGATCTCCCAACCTCTGTGTGGATTCATCTTTCTTCCAGGCATAGCATAGTGATCATAATAGTATTCAGGCATAAATGGTGCTTCTGGATTTGGAAGAGAGGCTCTAGCTGCAACTCTTCTAGGTTGATAGTAGTTTACACCTAAGAAATCAACAGTATTTTTTTCAATGATCTCTAAATCTTCAGAAGTATATTCAGGCATCAAATCATGCTCTTTAATGATCTCTATCAATTCAGTTGGAAATTTACCTTTAACTGCTGGATCTAAGAAACTTCTATTAGCAAATAGGTCAGCTATAAATCCTGCCTTTACATCCCATTTGTTTTCACTTCTAGGATAGCAAGGAGAAAGATTTAAGATAATACCAACTTTTCCTTCAAGCTTCAATTCTCTGTAATTTTTTATTGCTAAGGCACTTGCTAAAGCAGTGTGATAAGCAACTTGTACAGCAGCTTTAGAATCTACCTTATAAGGGTAGTGATAACCTAATAGGTAACCACACTCAACGTGAACTATTGGCTCATTAAAAGTAAACCATCTTTTAACTCTGTCACCAAAATTTATAAAACAAGTTTTTGCAAAGTTAGCATAGTGGTCAACAACCTCTCTATTTTCCCAACCACCTATATTTTGCATACACATAGGCATATCAAAGTGGAATAGATTTACAAAAGGTTCAATACCATTAGCTAGTAGTTCATTGATAACATTGTTATAAAACTCAATAGCCTTAGGATTTACCTCTCCAAATCCATTAGGAAACATTCTTGACCAACTTATAGAAAATCTAAAAGAGTTATGTCCTGTTTCTTTTAAAAGTTGAATATCTTTTTTATAGTTTTTATAAAATGTTGAGGCATCAGCTGGACCTACACCATTATGAAATCTAAATGTTTCTGTCTCATACCAGTAGTCCCAAATATTCTCTCCCTTTCCATCTTCTTTCCAAGCTCCTTCACTTTGAGTGGCAGAAGAGGCACTTCCAAAATAAAAATTCTCTTTAAATTTAATCATAACCTTACTCCTTTATCTATAAATTTTTAAGTTAATCACTTCACCAGGTTTAATATCTTTTAAAGCTATCTTTCCAGCTTTAATTTTAGAGTTTTCACCTATCTTTTCATAGAGCATATTCACTCTTTCATAGTTGCTTCCAAACTCTATATTTATTGTTGTAGTCTCTATTCTTTCACAAGTATTTACCAATCTTAAAACATAACTATTTTCATCAATAGGAACAATAGCTGAAAAACTTAAACTACTACTATCTAAGTTGATTAGATTGTTAAATCTATTAAGTTTAGTTTTTAGAGGGTGCATAACAAAATATTTTAATGTATTTGTAAATCTATTTAACTCTTGAATTTGGTAGTCCAATGTTGACACAGCATATTTTTGATACTCTCTTTTAATTATATTACTATTATATTCTTTATCAAATCTAATTGCAAACTTAAAAATCATTTTTTTCAAAAGTTGACTATCAGGTGTCTCAATATATTTAAACTCCTGTCCAGAAGCTACTCCAGGTCTTCTGATTAAATCAGGCTTACCTAAGAATCCAATACTTCTAAATAGAGTTAGGGAGATCTTATTATTTTCAATTATCTCATACTCTTTAATTCCCTTAGCTAAGATACTCATAGCTCCCTCTTTAGATCTAAGTGATACAAAGTTGATAAAAGGATATATAGGAGTAGGCTCCTCCTTCCATTTTAACTCCTTCCAATTTTTTAAACTGATAGGATTGCTCTCTCTTTCGATAGTTCCAAACGGAGTATCAGCTATGGAAGTGTTAGAAGTTAAACCAGTATTTGCTATGACTCTTATTCTATGATCCTTACTATTGTTTTCTATCTCAATATGAAATTTGATGTTGTTTGAGTTATCTAATTCAATTCTCAATTCATATGGAGTTTTTCCATTGAATATATATTTCTCTCTTTCCTCTAAAGAGTTACTTGAATGTATAACTCCTTTAAGTTTCATCAACTTGACAAGAGTTCCATTTTTTATTTCAACATCTTCATCAGAGATCTGTGTAATTGCCCTATTATCAATAATAGGTGGAGAGTAATCATATGTATCTCCATCATCTCCACTCTCTTCAAAATATATGAAGTTTTCTATAATCTTATTATCTCTCTTATTTAGAAGGGTTAACTTAACGAGCAAGAAGTCACCCACCTCTATAGGTGGTGCGATGAATTGCTCTATTGCCTTTTAGAAGATAAAGTGATATAACATAATCAGTAGGTATATAAAAATAGGAGTGAAAGCAATGGAATTAGATAGTAATTGTCATTCAGTATTTTTGCTGTATTAATAATAAAAAAAGAATTTCCATATACAAAAAAATATCTTTGGAAAGAAATGTTTTGATCTAAAAGTTTTTGTTTGTTGACCACTGGAGGAGCTCCAGTTGAAGTCATAAAAAAGTATATAGAGGAACAAGGACAAAAGAGTAAATAATTTTGAAGGAGGTAGACTAATGAAACAGCTAAAAGCATATAAATTTAGAATTTATCCAAGCGAAGAACAAAAAATATTTTTTAGTAAAACTTTTGGTTGTGTTCGCCTTATCTATAATCTTATGCTAAATGATAGACTTAAAGCATATGAGGAGAGTAAGGGTAATGTTGATAAAAAAATAAAATATCCTACCCCTGCAAAATATAAAAAAGAATATGAATTTCTAAAAGAAGTTGATAGTCTTGCTCTTGCTAATGCTCAAATGAATCTAGATAAAGCATATAAAAACTTTTTTAGAGATAAGTCAGTAGGCTTTCCTAAATTCAAATCCAAGAAAAATCCTGTACAAAGTTATACGACTAATAATCAAAATGGAACTGTAAATATTTTTGAAAATTGGTTAAAACTTCCAAAATTGAAAGAATTAATAAAAGTAAAAGTGCAGAGAGAAATAAAAGGCAAAGTAAAATCTGCTACTATTTCACGCAAAGGAAGTGGAAAATATTTTATCTCTCTTTTGTGTGAAACAGATATAGAAGAACTACCTAAAACAAATTCAGCAGTAGGAATTGATTTAGGTATTAAAGATATGGCTATTTTATCTACTGGAGAGAAAATAAAAAATCTTAAATTTAGAAAGCAACTAGAAGATAAATTAAGAAAAGAACAGAGAAAACTTTCAAGAAGAGCTTTATTAGCTAAGAAAGAAAATAGAAAATTAAGAGAAAGTAAAAACTATCAAAAACAAAGAATTAAAGTAGCTAAGATACACGAAAAAATTATGAATATGAGAATAGATTTCTTAAATAAGTTAAGTACATATATTATCAAAAGCCACGATATTATTTGTATTGAAAACTTAAATACAAAAGGATTACTTCATAATCATAAATTAGCAAAATCTATCGCAGATGTATCTTGGGCTAGTTTTGTAAATAAACTTGAGTATAAGGCGAAATGGTATGGCAAAGAACTAATAAAAATAGATAGACTATATCCATCAAGTCAAATATGCTCTGTATGTGGTCATAGAGCTTGCAAGAAAACTCTTGATATAAGAGAGTGGACTTGTCCAATTTGTAATACACACCACGATAGAGATATAAATGCAAGTAAAAATATACTAGCTGAAGGACTAAGAATAAGACAAGTTGTCTAAAAATAAAAAGAACCGTAGGAACTACGGGGATAGCTTGGTAAATATAGTTGGCTAACAAAAGCAACTATTTCCCAAGAAGAAGCTCCCACTTCAAAAATTACGAAGTAAATTTAAGTGGGAGAGGTTCACAGAAGGGAATCTCATTTTTAGAGGCTAATTTTATGATAGAGATCTCTGATTTTGAATTGGTTAAATTAACAGATTATTTCTTAGGTTGCAGTAATCTCTCTCTTAATAATTCTGCATATAAAGAGTGGCTCGAGATAGAGATAATTGTAAAAAAAATAATACTTCATTTCAAAAAGATATATGGAGTTGATTTAAATGGAGATACAAGTTTAGTTAATGGTTTGGTTAATCATATTAAGCCAACTATTCATAGAATAAAGAATGGGATTAAGCTGGAAAATTCTGTCTATGATGAGGTATTAGAAAACTATCCTGAACTATTAGGAGATGTTGGAGAGGACTTAAAAATACTAGAAGAGTTTATAGGAATAGAGATTACAGATGATGAGATAGCTTTTATAGCACTACACTTTAAAGGGGCTATTGATAGAAATAAAGTTATAAAAAAAGAGAGTAAAAATGTTATTTTAATATGTGGCTATGGCTATGGAACATCTAAGCTTTTAGAACAACAGTTAAAGGAGCGTTACAATATAAATATTTTAGAGGTTATCCCTTTAAATCAATTGAGTAATATAACATTATCTGATAATATAGATCTCATAATTACTACTTTGATAAAGTTAGAATTGAATACAGAGATTCCAATAGTATCAGTACATCCAATTTTGAAAAATGAGGATATTGAGATTTTAGATGGCTATAACTTACCAAAACATTCAAATAGAATACTCTTATCAACCTTGTTTAAAAGTGTCAGCTCAAATTGTGAGATAAGGGATAGAGCTAAGTTGATTGAGGAGTTTAAAACTATATTAGAAGGAAAGGTAATTGATGATTTAAGTGTGGAAGGAAAAAAACTCTCAGATTTTTTAAATGTGGATAATATAAAGTTAAAACTCTCTGCTACAACTTGGGAGGAAGCAATTAGAAAATCTGGAAAAATACTGTTAGAGTGTGGAAATATAGAAGAGGAATATATAGAAACTATGGTAGATAAAATAAAGCAGTATGGATCTTACATAGTTATAACTGATCTTTTGGCAATTCCACATGGAGATATATCTGTTGGTGTAAAGAACTCTGGAATGGCTTTAGTTACACTGGATAGAGCTGTTCTATTTCCTGAGAATAGAAAAGTTAAATATCTTCTAGCTTTTTGTACAACTGAATCTAAAGATTATTTAGATGCTCTCAACTCATTTTTAGAGCTAGTAGATAATCATAAATTTTTAGATACATTAAACTCTACAAATTCAGTAAAAAAAGTTATAGATACAATAAAAAAATATGAGTTTTTATCAAAGATGTTATCTTGTTAGATTACCATAATAGAAAAAGGAAAAAATTACTCAAGAACTGATTTTATACAGATTTATATAGTAATTTTTTCCTTTTGTATAAAAAGATTTTAATTAAAAATTCGGTATTTTAAATTCACTATTCAAAAAGGGATTTAAGATATCCATAACCTAGCTCTTCCATTTTTTCATAAGGTATAAATTTAATAGAAGCACTGTTAATGCAATATCTTTTTCCACCTCTTTCTCTTGGCCCATCATCAAAAACATGACCTAGATGAGCTTTTCCACTTCTACTTCTAACTTCTATACGATTCATGTTGTAACTGAAATCTTCATGGTAAGTTACAACTTCTGGAACAATAGCTTTAACAAAACTAGGCCAACCACATTGAGAAGGGTATTTATCCTCTGAAGAAAATAGTGGCTCTCCTGTTGTAATATCAACATATATACCTTTTTCAAAAAAATCCCAGTATTCATTTTCATAAGCTCTTTCAGTATCTCCATTTTGTGTTACTTCATACTGTTGAACATTTAATTTTTTTCTTAACTCATCTTTAGAGATAAGAGGGTAAAGAGTTTCATCTACTATGACCTCTTTAGCTTTTGAAAGGTTGATATGACAGTAACCATTAGGATTCTTTTTTAAATAATCTTGATGATACTCTTCAGCTAAATAAAACTTATCTAATGGTAAAACTTCAACTACTATTTTTTTACTATATTTTTTCTGTTCCTCTTCTATAATTGCGTTGATAGTTGGGATATCATCTTCAGATGTATAATAAATCCCAGTTCTATATTGTGTTCCTCTGTCGTTACCTTGCTTGTTTAAACTAGTAGGATCAATGACTTTAAAGTAATATTTTAATAGTGTTGAAAGTTTGATCTTATCCTTATCATATTTTACATAGACAGTTTCAGCATGTCCCGAATTTCTGTAAATTAAGTCCTCATATTTTGGATTTTCTGTGTTTCCATTTGCATATCCAGAGACAGCATCAATAACACCAGGTATTCTTTCCATAAAAGCTTCTATTCCCCAGAAACAACCACCAGCTAGATAAATTTCACCAATATTATTCATCTTTACTATTTCACCTCTTTTTTTTTATCTGAATTAGAAGAAAATAGAGAGTCTATCTGTATTTTATCTAAATGTCCAGGAATAACCTGTTTAATATTTCCATTTTCATCTAAAATAACAGATGTGGGATAAACACGATTTTTAACTATTTTGTTGATCTCACCTTTTTCATCTAAGAGCACTTTAATATTTTTGTATCCCAAAGAGTTATACCACTCTTTAAAATCTTCAGTATTTTTTTCACCAACTATACCAGGAGAAACAACAGTGATAATATCATAATCTCTCTTTTCGGCTCCCATCTCCTCCAATTCATCTAATCCGTAGAGACATACAGGACACCAAGAAGCCCAAAGCTTAACATATTTTTCATTTTTTGTATCTGTAAAAGAGTATGTTTGCCCATCTATATCTTTTAATTTGAGCTTAGATAGATTGACCTCTCTTGAGTAAGATACCATTCCAATTATAAAAAATAACGTCAGTAAGAAAAAAGTTTTAAAACTCTTCATATTTAACCTCCTTAGTAATATAAAAAAATATTTAAATTGTTAGTTAAAAGCAGTATTCCCATTAAAATTAGAAGAACTCCTCCTATCTTTTTTAAGATACCTAAATAGCTTTTTACTTTTGAAACTTTATTTAAAAAATATTTAGATGAAAAAGATAGTACAACAAAGGGGGTAGCTAGACCTAAGACATATATAAACATCATAGTTGCTCCATATATAGGATCTCCACCACCACTTGATATGAAGAGGATAGAGGTCAATATTGGACCTATACAGGGAGTCCAACCTAAGCTGAAGGTAAACCCTAATAAAAAAGCTCCCCAAAGACTCTCACTAATCTCAACATTAATAAGTTTAGTCCTTTCTAAAATAGGTATTTTAATAATTCCTGTTTGAATAATTCCAAAGATTATAATAATTAAAGCACTTGCTATTCTAAATGGATCACTTATTAAAATAGAACCTATAATTCCTGCACCAAAACCAAGAATTACAAAACTTATTGAAAGTCCAAAGACAAAGAGAATTGTCTTTGTAATAGATCTTTTTCCTCCTGTGCTCAAAATTCCTAAATAAACTGGTAGTAGAGGAAATATACAGGGAGAAAAGAAAGAGAATAATCCAGCTGAATATACAGCACCAATGAATAATTCGGTATTAATCATATGTTCCTCCTGAAATAATTTAAACTAGTTTAAGTAATCATAAAAATTGTTTATCAAAATGATATACTTTATTATAACCTATTTTTTTGAAAAACAAAATATTAAATTTTTGGAAAATAAAAAATAGTGAAGATTTTACTCTCCACCATTTTATCCATTATTCAATATAGTTACTTATTACCTTCTTACCATCAAAAACTAAGCCAATTTTTACTATATCTTTTACTCCATTTTTCTTTAATAGAGTTTCATATTTTTTATCTTCTATTTGATCAAAAGCTTTTTCCGCTTCTTTTTCTATATCATTGGTATTAGATCTTTTTAGTTCCAAAATATATCCAGCCCAAGTTTTATTTCTTGGTTCTAAAATTATATCAGCTCTACCATAACCACTTTCCATATTGGGATGCATTATATAATAATCATCTAAGGCATATAAAAATCCACCTAATAATGTTTGATAAGGATTCTCATACTTTTTACTTGTATCATAGAAACTAATAGCATTAACAACTACATCTTCTAAACTTTTTATTATTTGAGATATATTCTTAGTAACTAAAGCTTGAATCAAACTTCCAACATTATTACTCTCTCTAAAAATAGCATCTACAAATAATCCTTTAAATAACTTCTGTATCTCTTTATTGGGTATTCTTAAAGTAAACATTGTTTCACTAAGTTTTTCCTTAATTGTTAAATATCCGGAGAATAACATGATCTCCCAAATATTATTAGGAGAAAGATTATCTCCCATTCTTATACTTTCATTGATATATACCATTATATCCTTGCCATTTATCAAATCATTTAAGTTGTCAAATACAGTTGAATTTGAAGCTAATAACATATTTAAAATCAGAGCATTTCCAGAAGTATTTACCCAGTAAGATTTTTCTTCTTTAAATTGTACATATTTTAAAATACTCCAAGGATTATATATTTCATTTTTTCCAAAACTATAGCCATCATACCAAGCTTTTACCTCTGGCATATCATATCCAATATTATAATAATCAAGCACAGCTTTTACTTCACTTTCTACTAATCCAAAACTATCACTGTACTCATTATTCAATATTGTATAGTTTGTAAAGTTATTTAAATCAGAAAATATTCCTGCTTGAGCTACCCTTATTATTCCAGTAAGAACTCCCATTTGTAAGTAATCATTAGTTTTAAGTGTATCTCCATAGAAAGCTTTAAAAAAATCTTTCATTTCAGTATAATACCTTTTTTCATAGGCATTCATAATGGGAGAATCATATTCATCTATTAGTACAATTACTTTTTGACTGTAATATTTATATAAAGCTTTTGTTAAAAATAACAATGAACTTTCTAATTGAGCTCTATTTATATTACCATCAAGTATAGCATTATATCTATTTCTACTTTTCTCATCTAATTTATTCAAAATATATAGATAATCTTCATAAATATTAACTATTTTTTCTTTGATTTTATCAAGAGCATCTTCAAAATTAGTGCTACTTATTCCTTTCATGCTAAGAAATATTACTGGATATTTTCCTTGTTCATCTATCAATGGAGAGTTTTCTATATATAAGTCATTGAATAGCTTTCTATTCTCATCTTTATTTTTTATATCAAAGAAATATTTAAATGTAGACATATTAAGAGTCTTTCCAAATCTTCTAGGACGACAAAATAATTTTACCTTTGCTCCATCATTTAATATATCTTCTATAAACTTTGTTTTATCAATATAATAATAATCTTGTTCTATAATTTCTTTAAAGTCTTCCACTGCAATAGGTATTTTTTTCATAGTTATACTACTCTCCTTTCATTGGATATATGATTATTTATTATACCATATTATAAAGAAAAAACCTATTTTACAGTTAATATTTTCTCTGTTCTTTTCTTTAGTATTTTTATTATTTTTAGCTACTTTGATATTAAAAAGGGAGCTTTCAACAAAAATGTTTGAAAACTCCCTTTATTTAAAAAATTTAAAAGATAACTTCAAAAATCCTCAAATAAAAAAGTCTATAATTGAAGCATTTATAGACTCTATAATAATCTACTCTAACCACGTAGAAATCAGACTTCGTGATATCCCAGCGGATATGGATAGAAATGGTGGAGATGACGGGAATCGAACCCGTGTCCGAAACTACCAGCGCCATAGGCTTCTACAATGCTTAGTCTGCTATTAGATTTCGCAATAGTCACTCCCACAGACAGGGCTGACTAAAGCTATCCTCTAAAATGTCCCTTTGAGCTTAGAGAAATCACTAAAGGTAATCTGTATATTGGTAACATCTCGGTTGGATTCTCCTACAGAAGAGAGAAACCAGAGATGAGCTGACTAATTAAGCAGCTAAAGCGTAATTTCTGTTTCCATCTAAACGATGAGTTGACCTCTCACAGCGGTCACCCTGGCATGCTACCTATAACCTAATAACCCCGTCGAAACCTTTGCATCCCCATTATTAAATTGTACATAATAGTATATCATATTTTTTTAAAATTTTCTATCTAATTTTTGACATTCTTTGAATATCTCTTTGAACATCTCTTTTTGCTATTGATTCTCTCTTGTCATATGTTTTCTTACCTCTAGCAAGAGCTATTGTAACTTTGACATATCCTTTTGAAAGATGTACATCAAGAGGAACTATAGTATATCCTTTCTGAGTAACTTTTTCATGAAGTTTTCTTATCTCTTTTTTATGAAGGAGAAGTTTTCTAACTCTTCTCTCCTCTGGATTATAGACACTTCCAAAACTCCAAGGAACAATTGACATTCCCATAATAAAAATTTCACCATTAATAATTCTAATAAATGATTCTTTTATACTCAATTTACCAGATTTAGCAGATTTAACTTCACTACCTACCAATTCTATTCCAGCTTCAAATTTATCTTCTATAAAATAGTCAAAAAAAGCTTTTTTATTATTAGCTAAAATCATAAAATCCTCCAAATATCTTTATTTCTCAAATAAATTATACCTCATATTAGATATTTTTACTATAATTTTTCAAAAAATTAAGTAGTTTTATTTTTACAATGAATATATATAATATAAAAGTTATATAGAGTGAACTACTAGATAAATTTCACAGTGTGGGGTATACTTGGGATAAGAGGAGAGGGTTGATGAGTAAGAATAGAGGTTTTTATCTATTGAATATTTTGGTGGGGATAAGTTTAGTTCTATTTTCACTAACACTAGGTTTTGTTTGGTTGAGAAACTATGTTGAGAGTCAAGAGATAAAAAGGGCAAAAACAGAGATATATGAAGTGTTTGCAACCTATTCAGCAGAGGCTTTTAACAGTAAGAAAAATTTAAATATAGAGTTAAATTATTTGAGAAAAGATATTAGAATCTATGAGAATACAATGGTTATTCTGGACAAAGTATATCTTCCTAAAAAATTAAATTATATTACAATTTATGATAAAGGACCAACTCAGGTGTTCAGAGGAAGAATAACGAATAATGGGAATATTACACCATCTTTTAGTATCTATATATTTGATTATAGTGATATAGCAAGATATAGGATATCTTTTTATGGATTTGATATTATAAAGTATATGAGAATAAATATTTATAGAAATAGAAAAGATAAAAGTGCTAAATATGATGATATTTTAAATTATCATAATCACTGGGAAAATGTTAAAAGTGATTGGGAGGTAGAATGAGGCTCTTCTTAATTATGTTTCTATTTATTTCTATGTTTTCTTATGGAGATATTCCAAGTGATAATATTGTAAAAGTGAGAATTATGGTAAAATTGGTAGAATATGTTACCTATGTTGTAATTTCTGGTGATGATTACTTAGATGAAATTTATGTGGTGAGGGAGAGTTTATGATAAAAAATAATTCTGATAAGCTGAAGGACATCTTTAAAGAGTTGCATAATTTACCTAAAAAGAGTAGGAATACAGCAGATTTAAAAATAGATAACTCTCTAGAATCAGATAACTCTCTTGTGGTGAAGGGATTGAGTGCAATCATACTTCAAGGAGTTAAGAAAAAAGCTAGTGATATTCATATTGAACCAATGAGAGATAGGACAAGAATCAGATATAGGGTAGATGGAATACTATATGAAGAGATGGTATTGGACCTCAATTTACATATGTCTTTAATATCAAGGCTCAAGATAATTTCTCATTTAGATATAACGGAGAAAAAACTTCCTCAAGATGGAAAATTTCAGATGGAGATTGACAAAAAAGTAATAGACTTCAGAGTTTCAATAGTTCCATTAATAAATGGAGAAAAGGGTGTAATTAGAATTTTAGATAGAGAGATTTTAGACTTCAACCTTGAAAATATTGGATTTTTAGAAGAGGATTATGCCAAGATAGTACAGCTAATAAATAAAAAGAGTGGGATACTACTCTCTTGTGGACCTACGGGCTCGGGAAAAAGTAGTTTGATCTACTCTATTCTAAAGAGGTTAAATACAGAGAGTATAAATATTTCAACAGTAGAAGATCCTGTTGAGTATGAGTTAGACGGGATAAATCAGGTACAATATAATCAAGAGATAGGAAGAGATTTTGCAACAATACTAAAATCATATTTGAGACAGGATCCTGATGTTTTGATGATTGGAGAGATAAGGGATTATGAAACAGCAGAAATAGCAGTAAAATCGGCATTGACAGGACATCTAGTTCTTTCTACCCTACATACTAATGACTCTGTGAGCGGTATTTATAGATTGCTAAATATAGGAATAGAGAAGTATATGTTGTCAGCTTCAATTATAGGGATAATATCTCAAAGGCTGGTTAGAAAGCTCTGTCCTCATTGTAAAGAGATAGATAAACACTTTAGAGGAAAACTATCTCTTATGAGAATAGATAGTGAGAAATATAGTGATAAAATATTCTATACAGGCAGAGGTTGTGAACATTGTAATAACTCTGGTTATGTAGGAAGAACAGCTATATTTGAGATTTTCATAGTAGATGAAGAGATAAGAGAGCTAATAGATAGAGGAATATCTATACATGAATTAAAAACTGTTGCACAAGAGAAAGGAATGAAATCTCTTATTGAAGATGGAATAGAGAAAAGTATTCTGGGAATAACCTCATTAGATGAGATTATTAGGCAGGGATAGAGATGAAAACCTACAGTGTGAGAGTGGATACCAAAGAGAAAAAAAGAGCAACCTTAATTTTGGAGTTTGAAAAGTTATCAGACTTGCAAAAATATTTGATTAAAAATCAGATGATCTTAATTGAGTATAGGGTTATTAATAAAAAAATTAAAATTTTAAAAAAAGATATTATAAATTTTACTCAAAATCTAAAGATACTACTGGAGAGTGGAATAGGAATATCTCAAGCTTTGGAGATTATGAGTAAACAAAAAGATGGAAAATTGTTTAATATTATTCATAATATACATTTAAAAATTATAGAGGGAAATAGTTTATATGTAGCTTTTTCGATTTATAAAAATATATTTGGAGAGAGCTATTTAAATATGTTATTGGCAGGTGAGGAATCAGGGAGATTAATAGAGAATTTAGAAAAAATATATGAAAAATTGATTTTTGAAGAAAAAATTAAGAAAAAGATAAAAGAAGCAACACTTTACCCAACTATTATACTTATTTTTACTGTTTTACTGATCATATTCATACTTACTTTTGTGTTTCCAAATTTTATTGAATTTTTTAAAGATACAGGGGTAGAATTACCATTTTTAACAAGAGTTTTAATTGCTATTAGTCAAAATTTTATCACTATTATTTTAGGTATATCCATTTTTATAATAGGGATATTTTTTTCTTTTAAGAAAATTAATAGAGAGATAGTAGAGAATTTGAGATTATCAATCCCATTTTATGGAGATATTTTAAAAAGAAGATTGATAATTGAGTTTTGTAAAAATTTTTCTATAATGAATGAAGCTGGAATGGAGGTATTGGAGATATTTGAAATTTTGAAAAAAGGGGATCTCTATCTGTTTCAGCAGAGAGAATTAGCTAATATTGAGAGAGAGATTAAGATGGGGAGTACAATATATGAGGCTTTTTATAAGACAGGATTTTTTAATGCTACACAACTTTATCTTATTGAAATAGGAGAGAAAAGTGGAAGTATAGAGAGAGCTTTTAGCTGGATAGCAACTACTATGGAGAGTGAATTGGAGTACTATCTTTTTAAAATGACATCATTACTAGAGCCTGTTTTGCTATTGATATTGGGGGTTATAGTGGGAATAATAATCTTAGGATTATATCTTCCTATATTCAATATTTCACAAATAATATGAAGGAGGAGAAATAATGAAAAATGGTGGGTTTAGTTTGATTGAGATTACAGTAGCAATAGCTTTAATTGGATTGATGATGGGAATAGGTGTGCCGAAATTTAGAAAGCAATTAGCTATAGGAAAGGACACTAAGGCGATAGCTATATTGAGTAATATTAGAACAGCTTGTGAACTATACTATTTAGAGACAGGAAAACCATTGACTGATAATCCAGAAGCTGACATAAATATAGAGGGGAAAGTAACAGAGCTTGAACCATATTTAGATATTAAAACTTTTAATGAGATCAAAGATGGAAAACTTGAAATAGGTGGAAGTAGAGTAAAGAAAACAGATGCAGATGAAGCTGATCCAAATATAATTTATGGTGGTGAAATAGAGTTGACATTTAAAAGTCCTGAAACAGGGAAAAAAGGTGATGGAGTGTATATTTGGTTTAAGCCAGAGGTAGGAAAAGATTATGATACAAAAGGAAATAAATGGATAGAGTATTAATAATAATCATACTTTTTATAATTATGTATATAGATATTAAGAAAATGTATATTCCAAATGGAGTTAATTTAATTTTAATGGGATTAGCACTATATAACAAAGGGAGTAGTTTTTTCTCAATAGAAAATAGTCTGCTTGGAATGGGAGTTTATACACTTCCACTTCTATTAATATATGGATACGGATCAGATTTGATGAAAAAAGAGATATTTGGCTTTGGAGATATAAAGCTCTTGCTAAGCATAGGCTATATTTTAGGGTATAGTGATTTTTATGAGTTATACATATATTATATGATCTCCTTTGGATTAGCTTCTGTTGTCGGATTAGTTTTATATACATTCAAAAGAGATAGGAATAGAGAGCTACCATTCTCCCCATATCTCATTATAAGTTTTTTTTATTTGTGGGTGGTTAGAATATGAAAAGATATGGATTTTCAATTATGGAGGTTGTAGTTTCAATATCTTTATTTCTAATCTCTCTTATTCCACTTATGAGATATACAGTTGAAAATACCTCTCTAAATAGGAGATTTTTACAAATAGAAAAGAAGTATAAAAATTTTGTAGCTTTGGAAAAACAATTGAGAAGTACAGAGCAGAGTATTTTATTAAATAATATAGGAGTGAGAGAGTATTTATCCCAAGAATTTGGTAAGGATAGATTAACAGGAGGAGTATATCTTCCCTATCCATTAGAAGATAACTCTAAAATAAAAATAGAGATAAAAAAGATAAATTTTAAGTTTCAGGTGGATAGTTATCATTATTTATGTTTGAAAATAATGTATACTGACAATAATAAAAGTATTTCTTCTGAAAATTATATAGATTTTGACTGAGGAGTTTATGAAATCAAAGAATAGTGGAATGACATTTTTAGAGGTAGTAATATCTCTAGGATTATTATCAATTTTTTCTGTACTTATCTTTCCCACATTAAAGCTTTCTAATAATCTAAATAGAAAAATAAGTGAAAGAAGTCTAGTAGAGAGAGATGTAATTAGAATGTTAAATATTATGGAGAGAAGTATTGAGAAGGCAAATACAATAAAAGAGTTATATTCTGGTAAGAATTATGTAAAAAATGGTGTTGCTATAGTGCAAGATAATCGGATAATCTCCTTTAATATAACAGAGGAGTTTTTGTCGAAAAATTCAGACGAGGGTAATGTAATTTTTTTAGAGATACCTAGAAGTAATGGAGCTAGGATTGAGAATACAATATTACTTTTTCAATTTATAGAAAATCGTTTGATAGTAACACAGGGAGAGATAGTGAATGGAGTAGTTAAAATATCTAATTCAGATACCCTTTATGAAAATATTGAAGGAAGATTTAAGAGGAAGAAGAGGGGAGTAGCAATAGAGTATAACATAGAGAGTAAGAGTTTAAAGGAGAGAGAAGAGATAAAGGGATATGGGAATTTTAATATATTCTAAAAAAAATAGGGGTTTTTTATTCATTGCAACTACAATCTTATCAATAGTATTATTGTTTAATCTATTAATAGGGTATAGAATCATAATGAGAAAAGGTGAAAAAATTGAGCAATTGGAGAGAAAAAGAGAGATAGATGAAATAAAATTTAACTTGGAAACTTTAGCTTATAGTGAGTTAAGGAGAATAAATTCAGAAATAAAAGCTAAAAACTGTCTAAATGGAGCTCAATACATAGGTAAAAATTTAGAGGTTGAAAGGGTATGGTATGGAGATACTACAACTCGAAGATCAGAGACAGGTTATGAGTTGATAGGAATGAGACTCAATAATAAGAGGAAATTTTATACCTATAAAAAAGATGAGAAAGTTATATTTAGAGATTTGATAAGGAGAGAATTAATAGCAATAGGGAAACAACTAAATATTGTAGGAGTGGAGTTGGAAAAAATTATAAGGAATGAGGAGACTGGTGAGAAGATATATTTTAAGGCTAGAGTTGATCTATATTATCAGTATGGAAATAACAATCCTTTGGCTCCTTATAAGGAGGTATTAAAAGATTTTGAAGTTGGAGTTAAATATTAAGAAAAATAAAAAAGTAAAATTTTTTGAGTTAGATGAGGTTGAAAATATAAAAGAGGGAGTTCTTTTATTGGAGAGCCAATGGTTTAAAATAGTAAAAATAAGTATTTCTAAGGTGGATGATGAAAGAGAACGAGAATTAGAGATAGATGAAAAATTAGAAGATGAGATAGAGGGATATGATAGTTTTTACTATTTGAGCAAGGAGATAACTCTATATGAAGATGATGAAATTGAGAGAGTTATTGTTATAATGTTAGAAAAAGATAGAGTTTACACATTGTTAGAGAATATAAAATCGAAAAGGATAAAACTTTTAGGAATATATCCTCTTTTTTTTATGGAGTTTTTTAATTGTGATGGGAAAGTTAAGAGTTATCTGGAGATAGGTGACGACAGAACAAGAGTATTTAGTTTTTCAAATAATAAACTTATAGATTTTCAAGATATTGAACTGGAAAAAGAGGAGATATTATCCAATTCAAATTATATAGATGAGTATTTAGAGGATAATTCTCTCAAATTTGTCTATCCAGATCAAAGTGAACTTGGGGAATATATAGAGAATTTAGAGATAAGAGATTGGAGAGAGTATAACTCATTTTTAAAAGAGGAGTATGATTATCTTCCAGAAGATTATAAAAAAGAGTTGAAATATTTAAGTAGTGTTAAAGTTATAATGTTTATGCTTTCAATAGTTATAATTATAGGAACTATATTTTTTATTACCATTAATCTTTTAACAGATAGGAAAAGAGAGAGATTGGGTGAATTACAAAAAAACTATATGGAATTAAAGAATAAAAATTTAACAACAACTGAAAATATAAGAGAGCTAGAGGATGAGATAAAAAAACTTAGAGAGGAGAGTAGAGAAAGAGATTTTAAAAAAATTAAAATATCAAAAATATATACATTTTTATTTGAAAATTCAGATGGAATAAGATTTGAAAAGTTGGAATATGATGGTGAAAAAATTATTGGAGTTGATGGGATAGCAGAGACAGAGGAGGAGATATACAACTATCAACACAAAGTATTGGCAAGTGGATATTTTAAAAATATAAATCAGGATTTTATAAAATTAGAGGAAAAACTATATAGATTTAAAATGGAGTTTGAGATAGATTATGGTAAAGATTAATGAGTTTAATATCCGTGATCATAAGGAGAAGATAGTTATATTTATAGGCTTTTCAATTGTAATTTTAGCTATTAATTTTTTATTTTATAAACCTTATGTTCAATGGAGTGAAAAAAATCAGCAAGTAGAAAAATTTATTTTAGATATAAGAAAGGAAAAGACTATTGGAGAAGCTGGAGAAAAAAGATATAAAAGATTGGAAGAGGAGCTGGAAAAGGAGCAGGAGAGAGTTGAATTATTTAAAAATAGGGTAGTAGAGAGCAGTTTTTTGAACATAGTTAAATTTGAAGAGTATATAAGTGAGATGAGCCAGAAAAATTTTTTGTTATTAGATACTATTGGAAGGGTAGAAAGAGTACAAGAGACAGATAAAATTTATATTCCATATGTAGTTTCAGGTGATATAGGTAAAATTTTAGAATTTATGGAAGAGATAGAAGAGGCAAATGAAAAGAAGGTAAGTCTCAGTGAAACAGGGTTAACATTGGAGATTAAAGAGGAAAAGGCTCGACTGATATGTAAATTTTCAGCAAATGTCTTAGAGAAAAAAATAGTAACAGAAGTAGAAAATGAAGAGTTAATTCCTCTGAGTAGAGTTGTGAGAGAGATGGTAAAAGAGATAAAAATTTTAAATTACAATAACAAAAAATATATAATTTTAAAAAAAGTAAGTGGACAGAGTGAGATCTTTTTTGAGGGGAAAATAGTGATATTCCAAGGGAAAAAATATGAGATTATTACAAAAAATAGTGAAGTATTTATAAAATTAACAGAATAGTAGGGAGAGAGTATGTCAAAAAGAAATCTAGTACTTTTAATATTATTTTTTATTTGCTATAATATTTATGGACAGTTTTATGATCCGTTATTAAAAAAGAGTAAGCTTACTTCTGATTTGAATTTGCAAGGAGTAACTTTAGGAGAAGCTCTAAATATAATAGGGCAAGAGAATAGAGTAACTATACTCTCCTCTGATGAGATCAAAGATACTAATTTAGATCTTTATTTTTCGGAGGGAGAGAGTGTTGAAGATATTTTAAATTCTTTTATAGAGATGTATAATCTTAAACTCTCAAAGAGTGGAAATGTATTTATTCTCTCTAAAAGAGGAGAAAAAATAAATAGTATATTTGCTGGAAAAGTATTATCAAGCTCCTCTAACTCAGGAGTTGACGGAGTAAAAATAACACTTTTGAATAGTTTTCTTCAGCCTGTATACTCTAATTATGGTGGAAATTTTATACTTTCAGATATAGAACCAGGAGTTTATTTGGCTAAATTTGAAAAGAAGGGGTATGTTACCAAAGGGGAGATTATCAATCTTTCTCAAGGGAATTCCACACTTACAGTTTTATTAGAGAGAGATAACACTATCATAAACCCTCAATTACATTCACAAGAGAGGGGAAGTTACTCAAAAAAATCAATGATAAATGGTTTAGAAAATTTAACTGAAAATATTTATCTGCATAACTTAGATTGTGAAGAGGTAAAAAAACTGTTAAAAGAGAGCTTTGGTGATGAAATAAGTGTTTCTACACTAAATAAGAGAAATTTGATAGTGATATCTGGAAGAAGTGAGGTTGTAAAAGCATCAAAAGAGTTGGTAGATGAGTTGGATAAAGATAGAGAACAGATAAGAGTAGATGCACAGATCCTGGATATAACTGATAATCTATTTGAAACACTAGGATTTAATTGGCTATATAGCAATAATGGAAAGGTAGAAGGGGATAAAGGCTGGAATATGGGATTTTTAGATAAATCTAGTCTAGGTGGCTTAGGAAATATCTATTCATCTTCTATTAATGTGGTTAAACAATTTAATGGTGGAAATGATGTTTTGAATTTGGGAATAAATCTATTAGAGGCAACTCAAGACCTAGTAGTTAGTGCTAGACCTTCAATTTTAGTTTTGAATGGAGAAGAGGGAAGTTTTAAAGTAACAGAAGAGGTAATTGTTGGTGAGGAGAGAGAAGAGAATGACAATAATGACAGAGTTATCTCAACACCAATTTTTAAAGAGGCTGGAATTATTTTAAAGGTAACACCTAATATAGGAAAAGATGGTTGGATAAATTTAAAGGTTGTAATAGAGGTTAGTAATTTTAAGTTGAAGATAGATAAAGAGGAATCTGAAGATAGTGGAACATATAACTCTGAAGGTGGTTCGAAAGTGGGAAGAAGTATAGAAACTACTGTAAAGATAAGAGATGGAGAGACTATATTTATAGGGGGACTGAAAAAAGCAACAGTTCATAATTTAGATAGTAAGATCCCATTTTTCGGAACTTTACCAATGATCAATTTTTTATTTAAAAATCAAAATATAAGCCATGAAATAACAGATATATATGTTAAAATGAAAGTAAATATAGTTAATAATGAGAGTGATACCTTTGAAAAAGAAGAGATTCATCAGAGGGCACAAAATATAATAAATAGAAAAATCTATTAAGGAAGAGGAAGAGTATGACAAAAAGATTTGATTTACAAGGGATTTTAGAAAATTTTAAAAATGTAAGAATAGGTGTAGTAGGAGATTTAATGTTAGATGATTATATAATTGGTGTTGTAAATAGAATATCACCAGAAGCTCCTGTACCTGTAGTTAATGTTAAAGAGGAGAGATTTGTACTTGGTGGAGCAGCTAACGTAGTTAATAATCTATCTGTTTTAGGAGCTAAAACTATCTGTTTTGGTGTTATTGGTGAAGATGATAACGGAAACAGACTTATTAAAACATTTGATGAGAAAGGAATAAATTCAAGTGGAATAATTAGAACAAAGGATATTCCAACAATAGTAAAGAGAAGAATATTAGCAGGAAATCAACAGTTATTAAGAATAGATTGGGAGAAAGCAACTCCTATCTCAACTGAATTAGAAGATGCACTTTTAGAGAATTTTAATTCAAAAATAGATTCCTTAGATGCAGTTATTCTATCTGACTATGATAAGGGAGTTTTAACTCCTAGAGTTGCTAAAGAGATTGTTAGAGTGTGTAGAGAAAAAGGTAAAATAGTAACAGTTGATCCAAAACCTAAAAATGCTTTAAATTATATAGGTGCAACTTCAATGACTCCAAATAGAAAAGAGGCTATGGAGTGTTTAGGAAAAACAGATGTAGTAGATTTTGAAACTTTAGGAAAAGAGTTAAAAGAGAAACTTCAATTGAGTAATCTTTTATTGACAAGAAGTGAAGAGGGAATGAGTCTATTTTTAGATAAGACTATAAATATTCCTACTTTTGCTAAGGAAGTTTATGATGTTACAGGAGCAGGAGATACAGTTATATCAGTATTTACATTGGCTAGTGCCACAGGAGTAGATTGGCATGAGGCAGCTAAGATAGCTAATACAGCTGCAGGAGTTGTAGTTGGAAAAATGGGAACATCAACAGTTACTAAAGAGGAGATTTTAGAGTTTTATAATCAAATATATGAGAGATGGGAGTGTCATCATGCTTAGAATAGGAAATGGATATGATGTTCATAAATTAGTTGAGGGAAGAAGATTGGTATTAGGTGGAATTGAGATTCCACATACAAGAGGAGTTTTAGGACATTCAGATGGAGATGTATTGATACATGCTATAATGGATGCTATGCTAGGAGCTTTGGCTTTGGGAGATATAGGTCAACATTTTCCTGATACAGATATGAAGTATGAAAATATAGATAGTACAATTCTATTAAAAAAAGTCAAAGAGCTAATAGCAGATAGAGGATATAGAGTTATAAATTTAGATTCTATTATTGTGTTACAAAAACCTAAAGTAAAACCATATATAGAGGCTATGAGAGAAAGAGTTGCTGAGGTATTGGAATTGGATGTAGAGCAAGTGAGTGTAAAGGCAACTACTGAAGAAAAATTAGGATTTACAGGAGATGAATCTGGAGTAAAATCATATTGTGTTGTTTTATTAGAAAAAAAATAAATTATTTTTACAATGACATATTCAAGTCATAATTCAAAGTTATAATCACTGTGTAAAGAAAAAGAGATGAAAAAATGAATTTAACAGGAGGAATAATTTTGAAAAGAATAATCGTATTAGCAGGAGCAATAACACTATTAGTAGGAACAGCAGCATTTGGAAGATCTATGGATGGAGAGAATTTAAGAAATGAGCAAACTACATCTCACCACAGAACTTATAGCAGAGGATATCACCACAATAACAATAATGGACATGGATACTGTGATAACTATGATAACTTTAGAGGGAACAAAGAGATTCAAGCAAATAGAATTGATATTTCTGAAAGAAAGTTAGAGATAAGAAGAGAGATGTTAAAAGATACTCCAGACTGGAATAAAATTGAGAAGTTAAATCAAGAGATAGCTTTAAAAAGAGCAGAGAATAAGACAATGATAATGAGAGAAAGAATGGAGCAAAATAACTATTAATAATTAGAAGGAGAGCTGAATGAAGGCTCTCTTTTTATTTTAAGCTTTATAAAGTTTTACAGATACGAAAAATATGGTATAATAAAAAAGTATAAAAAATTTAGGAAAGGAAATATAGAGATGGCATTATTACAAGTTAATGATTTATATATGGGGTTTTCAGGAGAGACACTATTTAAAAATGTAAGCTTTTCAGTAGATGAAAAAGATAAAATAGGAGTAATAGGGATAAATGGTGCTGGAAAATCCACACTTATAAAAATCTTATTGGGATTGGAGTATGATGAGGTAGATCCAGCAACTAATCAAAGAGGTACAATTGCTAAAAAAGGTGGATTGAAGATAGGTTATCTTTCACAAAATCCTAAATTAAACAAAGAAAATACAATTTTTGAAGAATTGATGACAGTGTTTGATAATGTAAGACAAGATTATCATAGAATACAGGAACTGAATATTATACTAGCTGAAAATTTAGATGACTTTGATAAAACTATGGAAGAGTTGGGAAAAGTTACAGCTAGATATGAGCAAAATGAAGGTTATGCTATTGAGTACAAGGTAAAACAGATATTAAATGGTTTGAGTTTGGCAGAGGAGTTATGGAATAATAAGGTTGGAGATCTATCTGGGGGACAGATGTCTAGAGTAGCTTTAGGTAAAATTTTATTGGAAGAGCCCGAACTTTTGATATTGGACGAACCAACTAACCACTTAGATTTAAATGCTATAGAGTGGTTGGAAAAAATGTTAAAAGATTATAAAAAAGCTGTTATGGTAATATCACATGACGTATATTTTTTAGATAATGTAGTAAATAGAGTTTTTGAATTAGAAGGAAAAACACTTAAAACATATAATGGAAACTATACAGATTTTACTATTCAAAAGGAAGCATATATTTCAGGTGCTGTAAAGGCTTTTGATAAAGAGCAAGATAAGATTAGAAAAATGGAGGAATTCATAAGAAGATACAAAGCTGGGGTAAAATCTAAACAGGCAAGAGGAAGAGAGAAACTTCTGAATAGAATGGAAAAGATGGAAAATCCAGTAATAAGTAGAAAGAATATGAAGCTTAAGTTTGAAACAGATGTAACGAGTGTGGATTTAGTTTTAAGAATAAAAGATCTGTCTAAGTCTTTTGATGGTCATAAGATATTTTCTAATATTAACTTAGATGTATATAGAGGAGAAAGAATAGGAATAATAGGAAAAAATGGAGTTGGAAAATCAACTTTATTGAAGATTGTTAACTCTTTGGAAAATGCTTCTAGTGGAGAGTTTAAAATAGGAGATAGAGTAAAGATTGGTTACTATGACCAAAATCATCAAGGACTAAATTTAAATAGGACTATAATTGAAGAGCTTATGTATAATTTTACTTTGAGTGAAGAGGAAGCTAGAAATATTTGTGGTGGATTTTTATTTAGTGAAGATGATGTATATAAAGAGATAAAAAGTTTGAGTGGAGGAGAGAAGGCAAGAGTTGCTTTTATGAAACTTATGCTTGAAAAACCTAACTTTTTAATATTAGACGAGCCAACTAACCACTTGGATATATATTCAAGAGAGATATTGGTAGAGGCTTTAGAGGATTATACAGGAACTATTTTAGTAGTATCACATGATAGAAACTTTTTAGACTATGTTGTAAATAATATATATGAGGTAAAAAAAGAGGGAGCTATTATGTTTAAAGGAGATTATAATAGCTATTTACAACAGAGAGATAATGTAAAAGAGAAGGATGAAAATAAAGATAAGGCTGTATTAAGTTATGAAGAACAGAAGAAAAATAAAAATAAAATATCATCTCTAGAGAAAAAAATTGTAAAATCTGAAGAGAGATTGGAAAAGTTAGAGAGTGAGAAAGCTAAAAAAGAAGTGGAGTATAACGAAGCTGGAAAAATTAATGATTTGGACAAACTTCTGACTATTCAACAGGAGCTTGAAGATTATGATGTACAAATTATGGAAGTTATGGAAGAATGGGAAGCTTTAGAGGAAGAATTAAAAGAATTGATAAAATAAATAATTGATATAGATATTCTATGAAAAAGGAGAGTACAGGTGTGTGCTCTCCTTTTTAGTAATTATTTAATTATTTTTATCTTCATAAAATATAGGGATTCTATCCTCTAGTTTTATTTCCTTTTTTAAAATATACTTATTTTTATAATCTTTAAATAATTTGAAGAAAGTCCCACTTAAATAAAGAATAACAGCAACATTTATAAAAGTTGGCACGGCAGTAGTAAAATCAGCAAATAGCCAGACTGTTGAGCCAGGCATTCCAATAGTAGTAGCCATTACAACCATTATAAAACCAGGAACAGGATAAAATACTTTATAAAACTTAAGAATACCATCTTTTAATTTAGGTGAAGATTTCATTAGATGTCTTAAAATTATTTCATAGTATGCATACCAACCAGAAGAAGTAGTAACACCAAATAAGAAAATACCAGTAGCTATGAATATTTTGCTGGCTGTTCCCATCCCAGTTTCGAAAGCACTAAGAGTTAAAGTTGCCCCAGTAGCACCACTATTCCATACTCCAGTAATAATAATAACTAAACAAGTTAAAGTACAGACAATAACAGTATCAACAAATACTTCAAAAGCTCCCCAAAGCCCTTGCTTTATAGGATGATCAGTTTGTGCAGAAGCATGTATCATAGGAGAACTTCCCCAACCAGCTTCATTACTGAACACAGATCTCGCCATACCAATTCTCATAACTTGTCTAAAAGCAGCTCCAGTAAATCCACCAACAGCAGCAGTTCCTGTAAAAGCACCAGAAAAAATTAGTTTGAAAGTTTCAGGAAGGTTATTAATATTGATTAAAATTATATATAAAGCAGCACCAATATAAAATATACACATAAAAGGAACTATTTTTCCAGCTAATTTACCAAGTGATTTAATACCACCTATAATTAAAATATAATTACAAAGGATATAAATAAAACTAGCATATATTATTTTTATTCCAAATGCAGAACTTACAGCTTCTGAGACAGTATAATTTTGAACTGTAATAAAAAATGTAGAAAAAATACCACCTCCAAAAATAACAGCAGGAATAATCCACCATTTATGTCCTTTTTCTTCTCCTAATCCTTTTTCCATATAATAAGTAGGACCACCGTAAAGCTCTCCTTTTTCATCTTTTTGTCTGTAATAAACCCCTAATGAAACTTCAGCCATTTTGAGTATCATTCCAACAAAAGCAGCAATCCATAACCAAAATAAAGAGCCCGGACCACCAACAGCCATAGCAGTAGCAACTCCACCGATATTTCCTACTCCTACTGATCCGCCAATAGCAGTAGCAACAGCTTCAAAAGGTGTAATAAGGCCTTCACCATTACTTTCAGCTTTATTTCCCTTTCTTATAATTTTTAATATAGTTTCAGAAAATATGTGTTTAAGATGAAATACCTGGAAAAACTTAGTTTTTATTGTAAAGTATATTCCAGTACCAAGGATGATAACTATTATAGGTAATCCCCATAAAAAATTTACTAACGCTTCAAAATATTGTAACATTTAAATCCCCCCCACTTAATTTACTTTATTTATTACAGTGTTTAATAAATTCAATAAAGATTTTTTTCATATCCTCATTTCCTCTAGCTGTCATCATTTCTGGATGCCATTGTATTCCGTACAAAAATTTATGTGATTTCATCTGAATAGCTTCAACGATTCCATCTTCAGTAGTTGCGATGGTAGTCAATCCGTCCCCTATTTTATCAATAGATTGATGGTGAAAAGAGTTTGTTAAAATACTGTTACCAAATAATTGTGACAATATATTATCTGAATCAATTATTTTGACATTGTGTATAGCTAATTCAGGATAAAAATCTTGTCTATGTTTTAGAACAGGTTTTCCAAAATATTTAAGGTCTTGATATAAAGTTCCACCTCTAAATACATTTAAAAGTTGGTGTCCTCTACATATACCAAGAATAGGTTTTCCAGTTTTAAAAAATTCTCTTAAAACAATTAATTCACCTTCATCTCTCTCAGGAGAGATAACTCCCATATTTTCTTTGAAATCTTGATTGTAGTATAAAGGGTTTATATCAGCTCCTCCTGCTAAGATTAGACCATCAAGAAGTGATAATTGGTTTTTAATAGTTTCTAAATCAGATGTTACAGGCAAAACTATAGGAACACCACCAGCAGCTATAATTGACTTAGAATAATCAATACTAACAGTCGTCCTATGGTAATTACGAAGTCCATCTTCAATCTCATATGCAGATGTAATCCCAATTATAGGTTTAGTCATAAAAATCCTCCCTTTTGTAGTTTATACTACATTATACACTTAAAATGTAGTAAAGTCAATAAAATATGTAATGAAATTTATATTTTATGTATCAAAAAAATAAAAATACATCATTTATAAAACATAAATATAAATACAATAGATTAGTATATTTATAATATAAATAATGTATTAATAAAATTAATTATAAATTATGGAATAGAAAATCTTGAACAAAACTATTTTCTTTAATTTCTTTATATAAAGTATCTTTATTTTTTTCAAATAGCATTGTCAATATTAAGTTACATAGTTGAATAGGAACAACATAAGAGTTGAAAAAACCTAAATTTTCTACCTCAACTTGGAATAATATATCACTGAGTAGAGAGATTTCGGAAAACTCTGTGCTTGTAATAGCGATGATTTTACTTCCTTTTTTCTTTACTAGTTCAAGTATTCTTATTTCATCTTCCAATATTCTAGGAAATGAAAAAATAAAAATAGTATCTTTGCTCTTTATATGTGATAAAGTTTCATAAAGCCCGAGACCACCTTCATTAATACACTCAGTATTGAATCCTAGACGTCTCATATACCAAAACATAAACTGTGAAATTCCTTTGCTTGATCCAAGACCTAAAAAATAAATTTTATTAGAATTTTCTAAGATATGTATTGCTTTGTTTAATTGATTTAAATCTAACGTTTCAATAAACTCTTTAATGTTTGTGATATCAGCATTAACTATTTTAGTAATCATATCATTTTCTGAACTAAAATTATTCCAATTTTTAATAATTCTTTCGCTAGGATTAGAGGAGGTTAAATTAGAAGTGATATATATTTTTAAATCATTAAATTTTTCAAAACCAAGAGTTTTTGAAAATCTTAAAACAGAAGCATCACTGATGTTGAGTTCTTTTCCAATTTCTAAAGCTGAATGAGTAATGATATTTTTAGGATTTTTAATCAGGTATTCTAAGATTTTTTTTTCAGTTTTGGTTAAAGTATTAAAATTTTTCTTGTAGAAATTTTGAAATCTAATCATATGTCACCTCATATTTTTTATTATATTATAACATAAATATACATAAAAAAGAGAGCAATATTGCTCTCTTTTTTATGTATTCACCATTAAAATCTAATTATTTTCTCAATCTTACTTTTGGTTCTCTAGGTAATGCAAATCTAGGAATGAATCTGTCAAAACCTGTTAAAGTTAGAAGTAACATACTTATTACAGCTATGAATGCTATAAAGTTGTACTGGATAATATCTATTGGAGAGAATGCCTCTAATGGATATACTGTAGTTGCAATTCCTAAATAGAATCCAATATATACGTGCCAAGGAATTAATTGAGATCCAAAAACTCCCATAGCGTCACTGAATGTAGCATTTCTAAGTCTTAATACTTCAATATCTTCTGGAGCACCTTCTACGTTTTTCTCAACAAGGTTTCTAATGATTGGTCCTATTGTAACTATTTGTGCCATCTCATCAGCTAGAGCCATATTTCCAAATATTGATAAAGCTCCATTCCAGAACATAAGTTGTTTTACGTTTTTAGAAATCTTAATTAGTAATGTTGATAAAGGTTTGAATGCGTCCATCAATTTCATTATTCCACCAAAAGCTGAAACCCACATCATCATAACTATAACCCAAGCTCCTGCACCTTCAAATCCAACAAAGATTAGATCTTCAAGGAAAGCTTTTGTGCTAGTAACAGTTCCTGCAAAGTATCCAAGGATATAAGAAGAAATAATACCTATAAATAAGCAGATAAATGTTTGATATCCTTTAAATGCAAATACTAGAACTAATATTAAAGGAATTATCATATAAACTGGAACCCCATCTCTAACTTGGTTTAATAGAGTTACAGCTGATTCTCTCTCTTCAGCAAGTTTTGTCCAAACTTCAGCTGGAATTTCGTTAATAGCAGCAGCTCCATCTCCAACTACTGATGGTAATCCCATAAATATTCCAGCAAGTCCAAAACAGATAATACCAGAGATTAAAACTAAAGCTGACCAAACACCTTGGTGTCTAATTCTTTTAACAACTTCAACACCTTGGATACCAGAACTAACTATAGTAGTATCTGAAATAAGTCCTATATTATCCCCAAAACAAGCTCCTCCAGCTATAGCTCCCATAGTTAACATAATATTTCCCCCAACAATATGATTTAACCATAAGAATATTGGAGCACAAGCAGCAAAAGTACCCCAGCTTGATCCAGTAGCTATTGAAAGAATAGAAGTAACAATTGCTCCCACTAATGCAACAGTTTTTCCTGTAATACCTAACTTCAATGCCACATTGATGATAGCAGCTCCAACTCCAGTAGCCATAAATACCTCAGCCATAGCATAAGCCATCATTAGAATAAATAGAGCAACAGTAATCTCTCTAACATTTGCTAAAGCAGCATCAAGGATTTCAGAAAATTTTCTTTTTTCTGTAACCATTGCAGCTACTGCTGCAGCAACTGTTGCTAAAGGTGCAGCAAGCAAAGCATCAAATCCTGACATCATAAGTGCAGCTAAAATAAAAACTGGCATTAATTTAATAAACTCGACCATATAATTTACCCTCCTAAATATTTTGTTTGGTCCAAAATTAAATTTAATTAAGTAGGTGAATACTAGTAAAATTAAATTTTAAAATTAGTTTGATGATTACAATGATAATATTAATAATGATGATGATAACAATTAATAATGAATATCACTTTAATCTATATGCTAATTATAGTTCAATTTTGATAATATTTCAACTAAAAAATTACAAAATGATAATTTTTTTCTAAAAAATTATTTTTTTATAGAGTGCACGTTGGTGTAAAATAAGAAAATACGATACTTTAAAAAAAAACAATAAAAATTGATAAATGTGATATAATTTATATAAAAAAATAATCTCTTGACAATTAATATTGTATGTAATATACTTATATTGAAAGTAATGTTTATTAATACTATGTATTTAAAAAATATATAGTAAAATAAATAAGGTAAAAGCTAACTGACAATTTAATATTTTAAAAATAGAGGTGCATTTATGAGAGGTAGTATAAAAATGTTAAGGGAAGAAGCTCCCAATGTTTTATACGAAGGGCATAATTGCCGAAAGAAACAAAGTAAGCTTATTTGACTTTTTTCTTGGGGATTATATGAATATATGATCACTGTCACAGTTTTTGTGGAGAGCTATTTTCTTTTTACATAAATATTGTGCTGCAATTATACCTTACAAATTTAAACATGCACTTTTTAATTTTTTTGGTAGATTAATTTGAAAAAAAGTCAGGAGGAAGAAAAATGAAGTCAATGATTAGAATGAGAATGAGTTCACACGATGCACACTATGGAGGAAATCTTGTAGATGGTGCAAGAATGTTACAATTATTTGGAGATGTAGCTACAGAACTTTTAATCCAAATGGATGGAGATGAAGGAC
>NZ_JBEFNA010000001.1:200638-240875 GCF_040199715.1 Fusobacterium sp. SYSU M8D902 | reverse complement strand
TTATTTAAAGCTTATGATAGCGTTGAGTTTATGGCACCTGTATATGCTGGAGATTTTATAGAAGCAGTAGGAGAGATAGTAAGTACAGGAAATTCTTCAAGAAAAATGGTTTTTGAAGCAAGAAAAGTAATAGTACCAAGACCAGACATTAATGATTCAGCAGCAGATGTACTTCCAGAACCAATAGTTGTATGTAGAGCTAGCGGAACATGTGTTACTCCTAAAGATAAACAAAGAAAAAAATAGTAAATTAAGCTAATTTTAGAGGAGGAAATAACATTATGGAAAAATTAATAATTACAGCAGCTATTTGTGGAGCTGAAGTAACAAAAGAAAATAACCCAGCTGTACCATATACAGTGGAAGAGATAGCTAGAGAAGCTTACAGTGCTTATAAAGCAGGAGCAGCAATAATACATTTACATGTAAGAGAAGATGACGGAACACCTACTCAATCAAAAGAGAGATTTAAAGCTTGTATAGATGCAATAAGAGAAAAGTGTCCAGATGTAATTATCCAACCATCAACTGGTGGAGCAGTAGGAATGACAGATCTAGAGAGATTACAACCTACTGAACTAGGAATAGAGATGGCTACACTAGATTGTGGAACTTGTAACTTTGGTGGAGATGAAGTATTTGTTAATACAGAGAACACTATCAAGAACTTTGGAAAAATAATGATAGAAAGAAATGTAAAACCAGAGATAGAAGTATTTGATAAAGGTATGGTAGATTATGCTATCAGATATGCAAAACAAGGGTTTATAAAAGAACCTATGCACTTTGACTTTGTATTAGGTGTACAGATGTCAGCTAGTGCAAGAGATTTAGTTTTCATAAGTGAGAGTATTCCTCAAGGATCAACTTGGACAGTTTCAGGAATTGGAAGACATGAATTCCCAATGGCAGCTTTAGCAATAACAATGGGAGGACATGTAAGAGTTGGTTTTGAAGATAACGTATATATAGATAAAGGGGTATTAGCTAAGTCTAATGGAGAGTTAGTAGAAAAAGTAGTTAGATTAGCAAAAGAGCTAGGAAGAGAGATAGCAACTCCAGATGAAGCAAGAAGAATTTTAAGTTTAACAAAATAGAATTAAAATTATAGGGGGTATCACAATGTTAAAAGGATGTAAATATGGAACACACAGAGTAATAGAGCCACAAGGAGTATTACCACAACCAGCATTGAAAATTAATAACGATATGGAAATTTATTCAAATGAGATATTAATAGATGTAATAGCTTTAAATATTGACTCAGCTTCATTCACTCAAATAGAAGAAGAAGCAGGACATGATGTAGAAAAAATAAAAGCTAAAATAAAAGAGATAGTTGGAGAAAGAGGAAAAATGCAAAACCCAGTAACAGGATCTGGTGGAATGCTAATAGGAAGAATTGAAAAAATAGGTCCAGACTTAGAAGGAAAAACTGATCTAAAAGTTGGAGATAAGATAGCAACTCTTGTTTCTCTTTCATTAACTCCATTAAGAATAGATGAGATAATAGATGTAAAACCAGAAATTGATAGAGTAGAGATCAAAGGTAAAGCAATATTATTCGAAAGTGGAATCTATGCAGTATTACCACAAGATATGCCTGAAACTTTAGCACTAGCAGCACTAGACGTAGCTGGAGCACCTGCTCAAGTAGCTAAACTTGTAAGACCATGTCAATCAGTAGTAATCTTAGGATCAGCTGGAAAATCAGGAATGTTATGTGCATATGAGGCTGTAAAAAGAGTAGGACCTACTGGAAATGTAATCGGATTAGTAAGAAATGAAAAAGAAAAAGCTCTATTAGAAAGAGTAAGTTCTAGAGTAAAAGTTGTAATAGCAGACGCTACTAAACCAATAGAAGTTTTAAATGCAGTATTAGAAGCTAATGATGGTAAAGAAGTAGATGTAGCTATCAACTGTGTAAACGTAGCAAATACTGAGATGTCAACAATTCTTCCAGTTAAAGATTTAGGAATAGTTTACTTCTTCTCAATGGCTACATCATTTACAAAAGCAGCTCTTGGAGCAGAAGGTGTAGGAAAAGACGTAACTATGATGGTTGGAAATGGATACACTAAAGACCACGCAGCTATAACATTAGAAGAGTTAAGAGAAAGTGCAGTTTTAAGAGAAATCTTTAACGAGTTATATGTATAATATAATGTAGAAACTAGAAAATGTAAAATTTGAAAAGTGGAATAAGGAGATGAGAATATGAATACCGTTAATACAAGAGCAAAGTTTTTCCCAAATGTAACTGATGCAGAATGGAACGATTGGCACTGGCAAGTAAGAAATAGAATAGAAACTTTAGATGACTTAAAGAAATACATCAACTTAAGTGAAGAGGAAGAAGAAGGAGTTAAGAAAACTCTTGAAACATTAAGAATGGCAGTTACTCCTTACTATTTCTCATTAATGGATATAGATGACCCTAATTGCCCAATTAGAAAACAAGCTATACCATCAATAAGAGAGATTCATAAATCAGAAGCTGACCTATTAGACCCATTACATGAAGATGAGGACTCACCAGTTCCAGGATTAACTCATAGATATCCTGATAGAGTATTATTACTAATAACAGATATGTGTTCTATGTATTGTAGACACTGTACTCGTAGAAGATTTGCAGGAGCTCATGACCAAGCTATGCCTATGGAAAGAATAGATAAAGCTATTGAGTATATTGCAAAAACTCCACAAGTAAGAGACGTATTATTATCAGGAGGAGATGCATTACTAGTTTCTGATGAGACTTTAGAGTATATCATTAAAAAATTAAGAGCTATTCCTCACGTTGAGATAGTAAGAATTGGATCAAGAACTCCAGTTGTTTTACCTCAAAGAATAACTCCAGAATTAGTAGAGATGTTAAAGAAATACCACCCAATCTGGTTAAATACTCACTTTAACCATCCAAAAGAAGTTACTCCAGAAGCTAAAGCAGCTTGTGAAAGATTAGCTAATGCTGGAATTCCTTTAGGAAACCAATCAGTATTATTAAGAGGAATTAACGACTGTGTACATGTAATGAAGAGATTAGTTCACGAATTAGTAAAAATGAGAGTTAGACCATACTACATTTATCAATGTGACTTATCAATGGGACTTGAGCACTTCAGAACACCAGTTTCTAAAGGAATCGAGATCATTGAAGGATTAAGAGGACATACTTCTGGGTATGCAGTACCTACATTTGTTGTAGACGCACCTGGTGGAGGAGGAAAAACTCCTGTAATGCCTCAATATGTAATTTCTCAATCACCACATAAAGTAGTATTAAGAAACTTTGAGGGAGTAATAACTACTTATACAGAGCCAGAAGAGTACCATGAAGAGTGTCAATGTGATGACTGTAAAGCTCACAGATTAAATACTGGAGTTTCAAAACTTCTAAGTGGTGGAGCTATGGCAATAGAACCAAAAGAATTAGATAGACATAAGAGAAATGAAAAATAAAAATTTCTAGTGAAGAGGTAGCGAATGTTGGATGTATATACACTTTTAAAGCAATATAAAAGAATATCAATAATAGGTATGGAGAAAAATGTAGGGAAGACAACTCTATTAAACTTTCTTATAAATAAGATAGGGGATAAGAAAGTAGTGGGACTCACATCTATAGGTAGAGATGGTGAGGAGGTAGACGTTGTAACTACTACTTCAAAACCTAGAATATATGTATATCCAAATACTATTATAGCTACTGCTAGAGATTGTTTGAGAAACTGTGATATAACAGGAGAGATTCTGTATACCACAGATTTCTCTACCCCTATGGGGAATATAGTAATAGTAAGAGCGATAACTTCAGGATATGTAGATATAGCTGGACCATCATACAATAGTCAAATTAAAGAGATATTGGAGTTGATGGAAAGATATGGCAGTGAACTTTCTATTGTAGATGGGGCTTTGAGTAGAAAGGGAAGTGCAATGAGTGATGTAACAGAGGCTACTATTTTATCCACAGGAGCAGCTCTTTCTTTAGATATGGGGAAAGTAATAGATGAGACTAAGACAACAGTATCTTTATTACAGCTTCCAGTTTTCGAAAATATAGAATTGAAAAAGTATATAGAGGATCACTTCTTAGAAACTAGAGCAGTTGTTATATATAGAGATGGAAGCATTATAAATTTAGAAGGAATAAGTTCTCTTGAATCAAATGAAGAAATAAAGAATTATTTCAATGATGATATAGAAGTTATAGCAATCAGAGGAGCAATTACACAGAAGTTTTTAGAAACTTTGATAAAAAATAGACAAAATTTCAAGAACTTAACCTTGGTTATAAAGGATGGAACAAGAGTATTTACAGATTTTATAACTCTTAAAAAAATAGAAGCCTGTGGAATAAATATTAGAGTATTGAATCCAATAAATCTTCTATTTGTAACCTGTAATCCTCACTCTCCTCTTGGATATGATTTTCCTAAGGAGAAGTTTAGAACTCTCTTAGAAGAGAAATTAAATGTCAATGTGATAGATGTAGTAGGTGAAAAAATATGAGATTTATAGATGATAAAAGCTTGAATAGATTAGGTTTTAAAACCCTTTTAAATAGAGTTGAAACTTTGTCACTTTATGGAAATGATAAATTGAAAAAGTTGAAAAACTACAATAAAGGAGAGGAGCAGGAGTTAGAAGCTGAATTCTCTAAAATGGAAGTTTTTCTAAAATATTCTCAAAGTGATAGAGACACAGTAAGAAATATAGAGGGTATTATTCATAGATTAAAAGATATAAAAAATGTTTTAAAGAACTGTTTAAAAGGAAATATACTAGATGATGTTGATCTTTTTGAGATAAAAGTTCAAGGTATGTTGATGGAAAGTTTAAACGAATATCTAGAGAAGTTTCCAAAAGAGTTAGAAGTATTTAGGTTAAATGATATAAGTAAAGTGCTTGAAGCATTGGATCCAGATGGAGAAAAGGTTCCAACATTTTACATTTATGATAGTTATTCAGAAGTTCTAAAAGAGATCAGAGATAAAAAGAAATCTATAGAAAAGAAGATATTTTCCACTTCTGATATAGATGAAATTGGAAGATTAAAAGAGGAAAGATTAAGTGTTCTTGTTGAAGAAGAGCAAGAAGAGTTAAGAATAAGACAGATTCTTTCAGCGGAAGTTTTAAAGTACGGGGAAGTGTATTTAGAAAATATTGACAAAATAGGAAATTTAGATTTTTTAATGGCAAAGGTAAGATTTGCACAACAATATGGTGGAAAAAGAGCAAAAATATCTACAGAAATGAAAATATCAGCCAAAGGACTTGTAAATATAGAAGTAAGAGAGATGCTAGATAGTAAAGGGAAGAATTTTACACCAATAGACATAGAGTTAGCTCCTGGAGTTACAATAATAACTGGTGCTAATATGGGTGGAAAGAGTGTTGCCTTAAAAACTATAACTGAGAATCTACTGTTGTTTAACTATGGATTTTTCGTTGTAGCAGATGAAGCAGAATTTCCAATTGTTGACTTTGTTTTCTTTGTTTCTGATGATATGCAGGATATATCCAAAGGATTGAGTACCTTTGGAGCTGAGATAATGAAGTTAAAAGAGGTAAATGTATTTTTAGAATTAGGAACAGGATTTGTAGTCTTTGATGAATTTGCAAGAGGAACAAATCCAAAAGAGGGACAAAAATTTGTAAAAGCTTTAGCAGAGTGTTTAAATGATAAAGATAGTATCTCTTTGATAACAACACATTTTGATGGTATTGCTCAAGCCAATATGAATCACTATGAAGTAGTGGGATTAAAAAATGTGGATTTTAATAAATTAAAAACAAAAATTGAGATTAGTGTAAATTCAATGAGTTTGATACAGGATTATATGGATTATAGATTGGAGAGATCTGATGATAGTGAGGTTCCAAAAGACGCATTGAATATAGCTAAACTTATAGGAATTGATGAGAAGTTTGCCAATATAATATTACAAGAGTATAGCAAGGAGGATTAAGGAATGGAGAGCAAATTAAACCTAAATTGGAATTTAGTAGAAGAGGCTCGTACTTCAGCGAAGAATATAGCTGCTGATGCCCAAGTATTTATAGATAAACATAGTACAGTAACTGTTGAAAGAACTATATGTAGATTATTAGGAATAGATGGAATAGATGATTTTGAAGTTCCATTACCTAACGTAGTAGTAGATTTCATAAAAGAGAATGGAAACCTATCTTTAGGAGTAGCTAAATATATTGGAAATGCTATGCTAGAAACAGGATTACAACCACAAGAGATAGCAGAAAAAATAGCTAAAAAAGAGTTAGATATTACAAAAATGAAGTGGCATGATGATTTCGATATCAGACTTGCATTAAAACCAATAGTAGAGAAAACTGTAGAAAGAGTTAAAGCAAATAGAGCAAAAAGAGAAGAGTATTTAGGTGTTTATGGAGATAAAAAAGGTCCATATATCTATGTTATAGTTGCAACAGGAAATATCTATGAGGACGTTACTCAAGCTGTTGCTGCTGCAAGACAAGGTGCAGACGTTATAGCAGTTATCAGAACTACTGGACAATCACTTCTAGACTATGTTCCATACGGAGCTACAACAGAGGGATTTGGAGGAACTGTTGCCACTCAAGAAAACTTTAGAATTATGAGAAAAGCACTTGATGAAGTTGGAGTAGAGTTAAAAAGATATATAAGATTATGTAACTATTGTTCAGGATTATGTATGCCAGAAATAGCAGCTATGGGAGCATTAGAAAGACTAGATATGATGCTTAACGACGCATTATACGGAATTCTATTTAGAGATATCAATATGAAGAGAACATTAATTGACCAATTCTTCTCAAGAGTAATCAATGGATTTGCAGGAGTTATAATCAATACTGGAGAGGATAACTACCTAACTACTGCTGACGCAATTGAAGAGGCACATACAGTATTAGCTTCTCAATTTATAAATGAGCAGTTCGCATTAGTAGCAGGACTTCCTGAAGAGCAAATGGGACTTGGACACGCTTTTGAAATGCATCCAGATACAAAAAATGGATTCTTATATGAGTTAGCACAAGCTCAAATGGCAAGAGAGATCTTCCCTAAAGCACCTTTAAAATATATGCCACCTACAAAATTTATGACAGGAAATATATTTAAAGGACATGTACAAGATGCTTTATTTAATATGGTAAGTATAATGACAGGTCAAAAAGTTCACCTATTAGGAATGTTAACAGAAGCAATCCATACTCCATTTATGTCAGATAGAGCACTTTCTATTGAAAATGCAAAATATATCTTCAACAATATGGAAGATTTAGGAAATGACATCCAATTTAAAAAGGGTGGAATAATGGAAAACAGAGCTAAAGAGGTATTAGAAAAAGCAGCAGAACTTTTAAAAACTATTGAAACAACAGGAATATTCAAAACAATAGAAGGTGGAGTATTTGCTGGAATAAGAAGACCAATAGATGGTGGAAAAGGATTAGCTGGAGTATTTGAAAAAGATTCAAGTTATTTCAATCCATTTATAGAATCAATGCTTGGAGGTAAGAGATAATGTCTGGAGGATTATATTCAACTGATAAAAAAGATTATGATAAAACATTGGATTTAACTCAATTAAAACCTTATGGGGATACAATGAATGATGGAAAGGTACAATTAAGTTTTACTCTTCCAGTTCCAAATAATGAAAAAGGAGTAGAAGCTGCTATACAACTTGCTAAGAAAATGGGATTCGTAGATCCAGCAGTAGCTTTCTCAGAAGCACTAGATAAAGAGTTTTCTTACTATGTAGTATATGGATCAACTTCTCATACAGTTAACTATGAAGATATTCACGTACAAGCATTAGAAATAGATACTATGGATATGCATGAGTGTGAAGATTATATAAAAGAAAACATCGGAAGAGATGTAGTAATGGTAGGAGCAAGTACAGGTACAGACGCACATACTGTTGGTATAGATGCTATCATGAACATGAAGGGATATGCAGGACACTATGGTCTTGAGAGATATAAAGGAGTAAAAGCTTATAACTTAGGAAGCCAAGTTCCAAATGAAGAGTTTATTCAAAAAGCTATTGAGTTAAAAGCTGATGCTCTAATAGTTTCACAAACTGTAACTCAAAAAGATGTACATATTAAGAACTTAACTAACTTAGTAGAACTTTTAGAGGCAGAGGGGCTAAGAGACAAAGTTATATTAATAGCTGGTGGAGCTAGAATCACTAATGAACTTGCTAAAGAGTTAGGATATGATGCAGGATTTGGACCTGGAAAATATGCTGATGACGTGGCTACATTCATAGTAAAAGAAATGGTAAACAGAAAAAAATAATTGTGTGTAACCATAACCTATAATTCTTAATAGAGGGAGTGAGTTTTTAGAAATTAAAAACTTGCTCCTTTTTCTTTAGTATAACAAATTTTTTTGTTTGAAAAAAACATAAAAAACTGATAAAATTATAAGATAGACTCTTTTGCTTTACAAAAAAAGAAAATATATTTAGAATTTAGGAGGATTAAGTAGTGAAAAAAGCATCAATCATAACATATGGTTGTCAAATGAATGTAAATGAAAGTGCAAAAATAAAGAAAATGTTCCAAAATATGGGATATGAAATGACTGAAAATATAGAGGAATCAGATATAACATTTTTAAATACTTGTACAGTTAGAGAAGGAGCAGCAACTCAAATATATGGAAAACTTGGAGAGTTGAAACATATAAAAGAGAACAAAGGTATGATAATAGGGGTAACAGGTTGCTTTGCTCAAGAGCAGGGGGAGGAGCTTATTAAAAAATTCCCTCAAATTGATATAGTTATGGGAAACCAAAATATAGGAAAAATACCACAAGCTATTGATGATATTGAGCATAAAGTGGATAAACATCTAGTTTATACAGATTATGAAGATGAATTACCACCTAGATTAGATGCAGATTTTGATTCTAAGAAAACAGCATCAATCTCAATAACATACGGATGTAATAACTTCTGTGCATACTGTATAGTACCATATGTAAGAGGAAGAGAGAGATCTGTTCCTATGGAAGAGATTTTACATGATGTAAAACAATATGTAGAAAAAGGTTATAAAGAGATAATATTATTAGGACAGAATGTAAACTCATATGGAAAAGAATTTACAAATGGAGATAATTTTGCAAGATTATTAGAGGAGATCTGTAAGGTAGAGGGAGATTTTATAGTTAGATTTGTATCTCCACATCCAAGAGATTTTACAGATGAGGTAATCCAAGTTATAGCTAAAAATGATAAGATAGCAAGATCTTTACACCTACCATTACAAGCAGGATCATCAAGAATATTAAAAGCTATGAATAGAGGATATACTAAGGAGCAGTATATAGCATTAGCTAATAAAATAAAAGAGCAGATACCTAATGTAGCTTTAACAGCTGATATAATTGTGGGATTCCCTGGAGAGACTGAAGAAGATTTCTTAGATACATTAGATGTAGTTAGACAGATACAATTTGAAAATAGTTTTATGTTTATGTACTCAATTAGAAAAGGGACAAGAGCAGCAACTATGGAGAATCAAATAGATGATAAGGTTAAAAAAGAGAGATTACAGAGACTTATCGAAGTACAAAATGCTTGTTCATTGGCTGAAAGTAAGACTTACTTAGGAAAGGTAGAGAGAGTTTTAGTTGAGGGAGAGAGCAAGAAAAATAAAGAGGTTTTAAGTGGAAGAACTTCTAGTAACAAAATAGTTCTATTCAAAGGGGATAAGGCTTTAGAGGGAACTTTTGTAAATGTAAAAATTACTGATTGTAAGACTTGGACATTGTATGGAGAGATAGTATAAGTTTATTATAAGTATTGAGGTGGATATGGATAGATTGGATAAGTTTCTATTAAAGGAACTATTAGAGATAGCAAAACAGCTTGGATTAAAAATAAAAGCTGGAATAAAGAAAAATGAGATAAAAGAGTTAATAGAAGCAGATATTGCAAATAAAGATAATACAGATATAGCTTGGGGAACTTTAGAAGTATTAGCAGATGGTTATGGATTTTTAAGAGGAACGAGTGTAGAAAAAGATATATATGTATCAGCTTCTCAAGTTAGAAAATTTAAATTAAGAACTGAAGATATAGTAGTAGGAGAAGTTAGAGAACCCTCTGCTGATGAAAAAAACTATGCCTTAAAGAAAGTTCTTTTAGTTAATAACGAAACATTGGAAGCAGCAGAATCTAGATTACCTTTTGAAGAGCTTATACCAGCATATCCAACAGAAAAATTTACTTTGGAAACAGATAGTAAAAATATCTCTGGCAGAATAATAGATTTGATAGCTCCTATTGGAAGGGGGCAGAGAGCTCTTATAATAGCTCCACCAAAGGCTGGAAAGACAATACTTATAAGCAATATAGCCAACTCTATTATGAAGAATAATAAGGATGTAGAGGTTTGGATATTACTTATTGATGAGAGACCAGAAGAGGTAACAGATATAAAAGAGACTGTAATAGGGGCACAGGTTTTTGCATCAACATTTGATGAAGATCCTAAAAACCATATTAAGGTCACAGAGAGTATACTGGAGAGAGCAAAGAGAAGAGTTGAAAACGGAGAGAATATAGTTATATTGATGGATTCGTTAACAAGACTTGCAAGAGCTTATAATATAGTAATTCCGTCAAGTGGAAAGTTAATATCAGGTGGAATAGACCCAACAGCTCTGTACTATCCAAAAAACTTTTTTGGAACTGCTAGAAATATAAGAGGTGGAGGAAGCTTAACAATAGTTGCCACTGTACTAGTTGATACTGGAAGTAAGATGGATGATATAATTTATGAAGAGTTTAAATCTACAGGAAATTGTGACATACATTTGGATAGAAATTTGGCAGAGTTGAGATTATTCCCTGCAATAGATATTCAACGTTCTGGAACAAGAAAAGAGGAGTTGCTAATTCCTAAAAAGGAGCTAGAATCTATCTGGAGAATTAGAAGACACCTTGCTAAATATGATAAAGCTGAAAGTTTGAAAAGATTGGTAGATACTTTAAAAAGTACAAATAGTAATAAAAGTATGTTAGAACAGTTTGAAAGAGGAGTAAAAGATGAAAAATAAATTGGGTTTTTTCTTAGTATTACTTACAGCTTTCTATGTGGGAATAATATTAGGAAATCCTTTTAAAACTGAAGTAGTTGATCTTAGACCTTTCACTGATTACTATGAGGCTGGAGCAGCTGATAGTGGTGGTTGGGAAGTTCAAGATGATAGCTTTTATACATTTACTAAGGAGTATATTTTAGTAGAAGAGGGAAGCGAAGAGATCACTCCAGAAATAGGAAAAGATGAAAATATTATACCGGAAAAAGAGATCTATGAGGTACAACAAGGAGATACATTATCAGAGATAGCAGAACAATATGGAATGGGTTTAACTATATTAAAGGCTAATAACCCAGGAGTAACAGCAAATAACTTAAAAGTAGGACAAAAAATAAAAGTCTTAAGAGGAAATGGTATTTTTTATAAGGTTGTAAAAGGTGACTCTTTGAATAAGATAGCAGAACTTTTTAAAGTTGATATGGAAGAGTTGAAAAAGATAAATAAATTGGAATCTAATACAGTTCAACTAGGAGATGAGCTATATATAAAAGATCCAAATGTCACTAAGTACTTGGGAACAACAAGTCCAAATGCAAGTAATAGAAGTGGTTTAGGATTTATTATGCCAATTAAATATACAGGAATTACAAGTCCACAAGGAAATAGATTTCATCCAGTTTTGAAAAGATATATTTACCACGCTGGAGTTGATTTGAAGGCTCATTTTATACCATTATATGCATCAAAAGAGGGAAAGGTAACTTTTGCTGGTGTTATGAATGGGTATGGAAAGATCATCATAATTCAACATTCAAATGGTTATGAAAGTAGATATGCCCATTTGGATAAAATTGGTGTAAGAAATGGACAGTATGTAAAAACTGGTGAATTAATAGGTAAAACAGGTCAGAGTGGAAGAGTTACAGGACCACATCTTCACTTTGAAATAAGAAAAGGTAAAACAATTTTAAATCCAATGAAATATATGCCTAAGTCAAAATAAAGAGGGATAATATGAGTAGAGTAGTTAAAGTAGGAGATATTTTAATAGGTGGAGGAAATCCAATAATAATTCAATCTATGACAAATACAGTAACAAGCAATGTAGAGGCCACTGTAGAACAGATAAGTAAATTGGAAAAAGCTGGTTGTCAAATGGTGAGAATGACTATCAATAATGAAGAGGCAGCAAAAGCTATAACAGAGATAAAGAAGAGAGTAAACTTACCTCTGTGTGCAGATATTCATTTTGACTATAAATTAGCCTTGTTAGCTATGGAGAATGGAATAGATAAATTGAGAATAAATCCTGGGAATATCGGGTCAGATGATAAGATTAAAATAGTTGTTCAGATGGCAAAAGAAAAGGGTATACCAATAAGAATAGGTGTAAACTCAGGATCTATAGAAAAACATATACTTGAAAAATATGGAAAACCAACAGCTGATGGAATGGTTGAAAGTGCTATGTATCATATAAATCTTTTAGAGAAGAATGGCTTTAATGATATAGTTGTTTCACTGAAGGCTAGTAATGTTAAGATGATGGTTGAAGCTTATAGAAAAATAAGTAAATTGGTAGATTACCCACTACACCTTGGAGTAACAGAGGCTGGAACAGCTTTTCAAGGTACTGTGAAGTCAGCAATAGGTATAGGAAGTCTATTGGTAGATGGAATAGGAGATACTATTAGAGTCTCATTAACGGAAGATCCTGTAGAGGAGATAAAAGTTGCTAAAGAGATCTTGAAAGTATTGGGACTTATAGAAGCTGGAGTGGAAATAGTTTCTTGCCCTACTTGTGGAAGAACAGAGATAGACCTAATAGGACTTGCTAAGAGAGTAGAGAAAGAGTTTGAAAATGAGAAAAGAAAATTGAAAATAGCAGTTATGGGTTGTGTTGTCAATGGACCAGGAGAGGCAAAGGAAGCTGATTATGGTGTAGCTGGTGGAAAAGGTGTTGGAGTAATCTTTAAAAAAGGAAAGATAGTAAAAAAAGTTGAAGAATCTGAAATATTAATTGAGCTTAAAAAATTAATTATGGAGGAGGAAAATAATGATAAAGAGGAAACTTTTATTTAGTATATTTTTATTGATGATACTAGTTGCTTGTAAATCTATTAAGAGTAATGAAGATATTTCGTTGACTAGAATAGAGGGAAGAAATAGATTGGTTGTAAATTATGATAAAAATAGATACCAAGTTGTAAAATTAGATGATATAGTTATAGATTCTGGAAGAGAGTATTATGTAAAAAGCAAAAAATATCTACTTTCATATAAGGAGACATCTTTTATAACTGGTTATTTAGGAGTTTCAGAGAAAGAGGATAGAAGAGGATCAAGAGATATAGTGATGCCTACTAGAAAAATTGTTGAAATAACTGAGGATATGGAGATAAACTTAAAAAATCACAATGTTCAACTTAATTTTTCAGGAAAAATAAACTCTAGTGAGAAATTTTAAACTTTTTTCCAATAATTATCGTCTAAATACTATAAAAATTGTGAGGGTAAATGAATGGACTTTGATGAGGTTTTTGAAGAGTATTTTGATAGGATATATTACAAAATTTTAGGAGCAGTAAAAAATCCTGAAGATGCTGAAGACATATCTCAGGAAGTTTTTATGAGTGTCTATAAAAATCTGAAAAATTTTCGTTCAGAGAGTAATATATATACCTGGATATACAAGATTGCAATAAATAAAATTTATGATTTTTTTAGAAAGAGAAAGATAGAATTAGATATAAATGAAGAGATATTGATGTTAGAGGATAGTACTAATATTGATACACCTATTCTTTTAGAAGAGAAGTTAAAATTACTGTCTTTGAAAGAGAGAGAAATTGTTATTTTAAAAGATATATATGGATATAAATTGAAAGAGATAGCAGAGATGAAGGATATAAACTTATCCACAATAAAATCTATATACTATAAAGCAATCAAGGATATGGGAGGAAATTAAAATGGTATCGCCAAAGGATAGAGTAAAGGCTAATATTTATAAAGAGTTGTTTGAACAGGAGAAGAGAAAAAATAGAAAAAAATCTCTATTTTCATTGTCGTTGTTTTTCTTAGGAATATTTACAAGTTCTACATATCAAATAATTACAGAGAGATCACCTATAAAGTCTACAATAAACTATGCCTTTAATAAGAGTTCAATAGGTAGTGAGAAGAGAAAATCAGACATAACAATGGAGCATTTTTTCAATAATGATCTATTTGATGATAAAAAAATAGAGATAAATACAGATGAATTATTTGGATTGGATACACAAATTTAATGGGGGAAAACTGATGAGGAAGATACTTAGTTTTTTTACAATGTTAATCTGTTCATCTTTGCTTCTAGCTTCAGAAGGACTTGGAATAGTGACAGATGATGATTTTTTAAAGGTGGGTGTAGCTCCCGAAAATATAAAACAAGCTAAGGCTATGGTAAATAAAGTTAGTATAAACTATAAGATGCTTATATTGGAAAAGAAGCAATTAGAATTAGAGGTCAATAAGTTTGTACTTGAAGGATCAGAAACAAATCTAGAAAAAATAGATGAGCTATTTGATAGAATAGGAGCTATTGAAGCAAGTATATTAAAAGATCGTATAAGAAGTCAGATTGAGATGCAAAAATATATAACTCAAGAGCAGTATATAAAGGCTAGAGATATAGCTATAAAAAGATTAAATGCAAATGCAGCACAAAACAGATAGTTTTAAAGAGAGGAGTCGATAAAAAGACTCCTATTTTTGAATATTTAATTAGGGGGAGATAAATATGGAAAGAACTATTTTAGTGTATGATGCTTTTACTGATGAGATGTTTAAAGGAAATCCAGCAGGAGTTGTCTTGGGAACAGCGGACTTGAGTGTAGAAGAGATGCAGAAGATAGCAAGGGAGTTTAATTATCCTGAAACTGTATTTATTGATACAGATGCAGAAGTTTTAAAAGTTAGATTTTTTACTCCAAAAGAGGAGGTAGATCTGTGTGGTCATGCCACAATAGCATATGTAACAGCTTTGATAGAGAGAGGTATTTTAAAACTTAAAGAGGGAAAAAATATCTTAAAGGTTCAGACTAATTTAGGGCAACTTCCAATTGTTATTAATAGTATTGGAGATAATTTAGAAATAATGATGTATCAAGCTTCTCCAAAGATAGAATTTGTAGAGAACTTAGAGTATTGGAGAGGAAGAATTGCTAAAGCTTTGGGAATAACAGTTGGAGAGTTTGGAAAAGAATTAGAGATAGTAAAAGCATATACAGGAATCTGGGATTTGATGATAGAGATAAGGGATAGAGAGATTTTAAATAGGATAAATCCCAATATGGAGATGATAAAGGAGATTAGTAAAGAGTTGGAGATAATCTCATTTCATCTGTTTGTATTGAAAGATAAAGAGGTCTATGCAAGAAATATGGCTCCTGTAGTTGATATTCCAGAAGAAGCTGCAACAGGGACTTCTAATGGAGCTTTAATCTACTATCTATATCTCAATAAAAAAATAGAGCTTGAGGAGAAGGTAGAGATAGTACAAGGGGAGACTATGGGTAGAAAAAGTAAAATATTGGGACAATTGATATTGGAGAATGGAAGAGTAGAGGTTTTAATTGGTGGAAAGGCTATTAAATTTATAGAAGGAAAGATAGATATTTAAATTTACTAAAAAATTTGGGGATGTATTTAGTGAAGTTATCTATTGGAATAGAAAGTGTACAGGATATAATAAGTGATTTAGAATACGGTTTAGATTAAATAAGATAATGGAACACTTTAAAGTGAATTTACAGAAAATAACTATTGACAAAACTAAAGAATGAGTTTATACTTGAGTTATAAAGATAAAAATAATATGTATATCTTCAGGGCAGGGTGAGTGTGAACAATTCCCGACCGGTGGTGATAGTCCACGAGAGTTTTTTACTCTGATTTGGTGAAATTCCAAAACCGACAGTACAGTCTGGATGGAAGAAGAAAAAGATAACTATGCAGGAATCTTATACTTTTTTTATATTGCCCAGAAAAAATCTGGGCTTTTTATTTGTCCTGAGAAATCAAGGAGGAAGAAATGAAAGTATTACAAGGAAATTTTACAGGAAGAGGATTAAGAGTAGGAATAGTTGCAGCAAGATTTAATGAGTTTATAACTTCTAAACTTATTGGTGGAGCAGAGGATGCACTATTAAGACACGAGGTAGAGGCTGATAGTATCGAGTTAGCTTGGGTACCAGGAGCTTTTGAAATTCCACTTGTAGCAAAGAGAATGGCAGAATCAGGTAAATACGATGCTATTATAACACTAGGAGCTGTTATAAAAGGATCAACACCACATTTTGATTATGTATGTGCAGAAGTATCGAAGGGAGTAGCAACAGTAAGTTTAAATAGTAATATTCCAGTTATATTTGGTGTATTAACAACAAATAGTATAGAGGAAGCTATAGAGAGAGCTGGAACTAAGGCTGGAAATAAAGGTTTTGATGCAGCAGTTACAGCTTTAGAAATGATAAACTTACTAAAGGGGATGTAATTATGGAGAAAAAGTACATGGAGAGAGCATTAGAATTAGCTGCTCTCGGAGAAGGAGCTGTTAATCCAAATCCCTTGGTTGGAGCTGTAGTTGTAAAAGATGGGAAGATAGTAGGAGAGGGTTATCATAAGAGGTATGGTGATTATCATGCAGAGGTATATGCCTTAAATGAAGCTGGAGATGAAGCTAGAGGTGCTGATATATATGTAACTCTTGAACCTTGTTCACACTACGGAAAAACCCCACCATGTGCTAAAAAAATAATAGAGATGGGAATCAAAAGATGTATAGTTGCATCTCTTGATCCCAATCCCCTAGTTTCAGGAAGAGGAATAAAGATGCTCCAAGATGCTGGGATAGAGGTAATTGTAGGAGTATTGGAAAAAGAAGCTAAAGAATTAAATAGAGTTTTTTTGAAATATATAGAGGAGAAAAAAGCCTTTCTATTTTTAAAGTGTGGAATAACTTTAGATGGAAAGATAGCTACAAGTGTTGGAAATTCAAAATGGATTACAAATGAGTTGGCTAGAGAGAAGGTTCAATACTTAAGAAATAAATATATGGGAATAATGGTAGGGATAAACACAGTTCTAAAAGATGATCCTAGTCTTACAGCAAGGATAGAAAATGGAAGAAATCCATATAAAATAGTAGTTGATCCAGAGTTAAGAATACCATTAGAGAGTAAAATTGTTAATTTTGAAGGAGAAAAGAGTATAGTAATAACTTCAATTGACAAGGAAGAGGATATAAAAATAGAAAAGTTAATAGCTAAAGGTGTAAGAGTAGAGTTTTTAGATGGAAAAACTTTTAAGTTGGATAGTATTTTGAGAAGAGTAGGGAACCTAGGAATAGATGGTGTTCTATTAGAGGGAGGAAGTTACTTAATATCTCAAGCCTTTAGAGAGAATGAGATTGATGGAGGAGAGATTTTTATAGCTCCAAAAATATTGGGAGATGAAAATTCAATTCCATTTATAAAAGGATTTTCAGTAGAAAATATAGAAGATGGTTTTCAATTGAAAAATGTAAAGATTAATACATATGGAAATAATGTTTCAATGGAGTTTTACAGATAGGAAGGAGGAATTTCTATTTTTACAGGTTTAGTAGAAGAGATGGGAGAAGTTCTTAGTGTAGAGAATGGAGAAAAATCTATAAAATTAAAAATAAAGTGTAAAAAAGTTTTAGAAGGAGCTAAATTAGGAGATAGTATAGCTACTAATGGAACTTGTCTTACAGCCACAGAGTTAGGAAGTAACTATTTTACTGCAGATTGTATGTATGAGACAGTAAAAAGAACTAATTTAAAGAGATTGAAGGCTGGAGATAAAGTAAATTTAGAAAAATCAATAACACTTTCTACTCCACTAGGTGGGCATTTAGTAACAGGAGATGTAGATTGTGAAGGTAGAATAGTCTCTATAACTCCTGAAGGAATAGCCAAAATTTATGAAATAGAGATGGAAAGAAAATATATGAAGTATGTGGTTGAAAAGGGAAGAGTTACTCTGGACGGAGCAAGTCTAACTGTAATGAGATTGGGAGAAAATAGCTTCGGAGTCTCACTTATACCTCATACTCAAGAGATGATAACTTTGGGAAGAAAAAAAGTAGGAGACTATATTAATATAGAAACTGATTTAATTGGAAAATATATAGAGAGACTGATGAAGTTTCAAGATGATACAAAGGACAATTCAAGAGGAATAACAATGGAGTTCCTTTTGAAGAATGGGTTTTAGAGGAGTGAATTTAGATGTTAAATAGAATAGAAGAGGCTCTTGAGGATTTAAGAGCAGGAAAGATAATAATAGTAGTAGATGATGAGAATAGAGAGAATGAGGGAGATTTTGTATGTGCAGGAGAGTTTGCTACTCCTGAGAATATAAATCTTATGGCAACTGTAGGAAAAGGCTTGATATGTATGCCAATGACAGAGGAGTATGCAAAAAAATTGGCTCTTCCTCCAATGTGCTATGAAAATACAGATAACCATTGTACAGCTTTTACTGTTTCAATAGATCACGTAAGCACAACTACAGGAATATCAGCTTACGAGCGTTCAACAACAGTTTTAAAAGCTCTAGATGAAAATGTAAAGCCTTATGAATTTAGAAGACCAGGACATATGTTTCCATTAGTAGCTAGAAAAGGTGGAGTAATAGTAAGAAATGGTCATACAGAAGCAACTGTTGATCTTATGAGATTAGCTGGATTAAAGCAATTAGGACTTTGCTGTGAAATAATGAAAGAAGATGGAACAATGGCTAGATTTGATGATTTACAAGAATTAGCTAAAGAGTTGGATATGAAGATGATCTCAATTGAAGATCTACAAAAATATATAAAGATGAATGAGCAACTTGTAAAAGTTAGTGTGAGAGCAAAGATGCCTACAGGTTCGGGAGAGTTTGAAATAGTTGGATTTGATAATGAACTAGATCAAAAAGAGCATATTGCCTTAGTAAAAGGAGATGTTGCAGGAAAAGAGGATGTTTTAGTAAGACTACACTCTGAATGTTTTACTGGAGATATATTAGGATCTCTAAGATGTGATTGTGGTTCACAGCTGAAAAGAGCAATGAAAAGAGTAAATGAAGAGGAAGAGGGAGTAGTACTTTATTTGAGACAGGAAGGAAGAGGAATAGGTTTATTGAATAAATTAAAAGCTTATACCCTTCAAGATCAAGGTGCAGATACTGTTGAAGCTAATGTGGCTTTAGGTTTTGCTCCAGATATGAGAGATTATGCTGTAGCTGTTCAAATGTTAAAAGCATTAGGAGTGAAATCAGTGAGAGTTTTAACAAATAATCCAGCAAAAATAGAGGCTTTAGAAGATTATGGAATGAAGGTAACTGGAAGAGAAGCTATTGAAACAGGATTTAATGAGACTAATGAAAAGTATATGAAAACTAAAAAAGAGAAGATGAGACATATATTAACAAAAATCTAATAAGTTAAAACTGTAAAATAATTAAAATATAAAAGGAAAAGAATTACTATAAGCAATTTTTTTCCTTTTTCTTTTATTGACAATATAGTTTTTATGAGTTAATATCTCTATAAAGAGGGGGCGATATTATGAAAAAAGTTATAGCTATTTTTATAAGTTTATTGTTATTTTTAACAGGTTGTTCCAGTGATGAGGATTATATTAATTCAGTGAAAGAGATGGCATTTTCAGATGGATCATCAGTTGAAGAGTATGTTAAGGATAATATTAAAGCTGGGGAGATGTATAAATTAAATGATAGTATTTTAATGAGTAAAGAGATACTATTTTTATTGAAATTTGCTAGTAAAGATGAGGTTTTGTTTTTATTAAATCAAGGAAGTGTTGTTGTTCCTCAAGACATAAAAGAGGCTAGTTGGAAAGTAGAGGGAGAAACAAAACAAGGAAAGGTAATCGTTGTTTCAAATGGTGAAATTAAAGTAAAAATAGAGACAGAGAAAGACGGGGACTATATAAAGGTTAATACAAATCAGATATTTACTTATAACGAGAAAGCAAATAAGTTGATACCACAAGAAGATTTAAATATAGCCTTAGAATTATATAATTTGGCAATAAAATATGGGTATGAAAATAATAGTTCAGAACCAGTTAAAAGATTTAATGAAAAAGAGATATTAGAGAATAAAGATGGGATGTATACTTTAGAGTATTACCCTAGTGGAAGAGTAAAATATCTTTCTGATGATATTATGTTGGAGCTTAATTTAGAAGATAGAAGTTATTTAAATGAAATAGATAAAGCTTTAACAGAATTAGATGGAGAGATAGAGAAATATAGTGATGACAGTATAAATAAACTTGTAGATTATTCCATTGAATTAGAAAATGAGATAATAGCAGAAAAATTAAATAAAAATATAACAGCAAAAGATAGAAAAGAGATAAAAAAACTTGAAGAAAAAGCAGAAAAAGTTTTTGATAAACTTCAAAAACAGGTAGATAAAACTAATTAAATATAGTGTTTTGAATAAGGGGGGAATGTGAGAAAAGGTTTAATAGTATTGACAATGTTAATATTGACAGCTTGTAGTTCGGCGGAAATAGCTAGTTGGTATGGAAAGGGATTTGAAGGAAGCTTGACAGCCAGTGGGTATGTTTATGATTCTAATCAATTGACTTGTGCATCAAATGAGCATCCGTTTGGAACTGTATTAAAAGTTACGAATAAAAAAAATAAAAAATCAGTTGTAGTTGTTGTGACAGATAGAGGTGGTTTTGCTAAATATGGAAGAAAGATAGATTTGAGCAAATCAGCATTTCTTCAAATAGCTTCATCTGGACACGGCTTATTAGATGTAGAGATAGAGGTTTTGAGTAAGAAACATACCTTTAAATACAAACATGGTAAGCCACATTTTACATCAGAAGATTATAAGAGATATACAGAAGGTATATAAAAAAGGGAGCGCAAGCTCCTTTTTTATATTGGAATTAAAATAAAAATTTTCTCTGTAAAGCTTATAATGTGGTATAATTGTATAAAAAAGGAGGGTAAAATTATGATAAAAAACTTTGTACATTTACATCTTCATACTGAGTATAGCCTCCTTGATGGAGTAGGGAAGATAGATGATTATTTAGATAGAGCAAAAGAGCTAAATATGCAAGCTATTGCTATAACAGATCACGGGAATCTATTTGGAGCCTTGGAGTTTTATAAGAAAGCTAGAAAAAAAGGGATAAAGCCAATTATAGGATTAGAGGCATATGTAAGTGAAAATAATATGGAAGATAGAGAGGGACGTAATTTTCATCTTATCTTACTAGCAAAAAATAATATTGGATACAAAAATCTTTTAAAGATTAGTTCAGCGAGTTTTATTGATGGATTTTATTACAAACCTAGAGTGGACAAGAGATTTCTAAAGGAGCATAGTGAGGGAATTATAGCTCTATCTGCATGTATGCAGGGAGAGATTTCAAGAAGGATTTTAGATATGGAGCCAGCTGAAAATATTTCAAAGGCTATTGCTGAGTACATAGATATTTTTGGTAGGGAGAATTTTTATATAGAAGTACAAGCAAATGGGATAAAGGAGCAGTTTGAATTAAATGAAAAGCTCTATGATCTAGCTAAGAGTAGTTCTTTAGAACTGGTGGCAACAAATGATACTCACTATGTAAATGAAGGAGAACACACATTACAAGATATTCTTATCTGTGTACAGACTGGTGCTAAAGTCAGTGATCAGAATAGAATGAGAATAGAAACAGAGGAGTTATTTTTAAAGAGCAGGGAGCAGATATTATCTCAATTAGGAGATAAGTATTTAGAGGCAATTGATAATACAATAACTATTGCAGAAAGATGTAATGTGGATATAGAGTTTGGACACTTTAAGTTTCCAGAGTATAAGATTCCAAGTTGTGTAAAGTCAATAGAGGAGTTTCTAAGAAAATTAGTATATTTTGGTTTAGATAAGAGATATCCTCATGGACTTACTGAAAGTATAGTGGAGAGAGTTGAGTATGAGTTAGGAATAATAGAGAAAATGGGGTATGCTGGTTATTTTGTTGTTGTATGGGATTTTATAGATTTTGCAAGGCGAAAAAATATACCTATAGGACCAGGAAGGGGTTCAGCAGCAGGATCTCTAATAGCTTATGCTCTAGGGATAACTCAATTAGATCCATTGAAATATAATCTTATTTTTGAAAGATTCTTAAATCCAGAGAGAATATCTATGCCAGATATAGATATAGATATTTGTCAGGAGAGAAGACAAGAGGTAATAGACTATGTTATTCACAAGTATGGAGCTGATAAAGTTGCTCAAATTATAACTTTTGGAACAATGAAAGCAAGGGCGGCAATAAGAGATGTAGGTAGAGTTTTGAATACACCATTAAATAAGATAGATAATATAGCTAAATTGGTACCTTTCAATTACACTATAAAACAGACTTTAGAAAATGTTGAAGAGTTTAGACATCAATATCTTGAGGATAGAGAACTACAAAAAGTTATAGATATTTCTTCGAGAATAGAGAATAAGGTGAGACACGCTTCTGTACACGCAGCAGGAATAGTGATAACAAAAGATTCTTTAACAGAGACAGTGCCACTGTATAGAGATAGTAAGAATAAAGTTGTATCTACTCAATATCAGATGAAAGAGTTAGAAGATTTAGGACTTTTAAAGATGGATTTTTTAGGATTGAGAAATCTAACAAATCTTCAAAGAACAATTGATTATATAAAAGAAGACTTAGGAGAGGAGATCAGACTAGAGGATATTCCACTTAATTCTAAAAAAGTTTATGATATGCTCTCAAGAGGTGACACTTCTGGAGTATTCCAATTAGAGTCTATGGGAATTAGAAAAATTTTAAAGAAATTAAGACCAGATAAATTTGAGGATATAATAGCTCTATTAGCACTCTATAGACCAGGACCTTTAGGGTCAGGAATGGTAGATGAATTTATCAATGGAAAAAATGGAAAAATAGAGATAAAATATCCACACCCAAGTTTAGAGCAGACTTTGAAAGAGACTTATGGAGTTATTCTTTATCAGGAGCAGGTAATGAAGATAGCCAATATAATGGCTGGTTACTCTTTAGGAGAAGCAGATCTTTTAAGAAGAGCTATGGGAAAAAAGAATATTCAGATAATGGAGGAGAATAGAGAAAAATTTATAACACGTTCAATTGCAAATGGATATAGTGAAGACAAGGCATTTGAGATGTTTGAATTGATTGATAAATTTGCAGGTTATGGTTTTAATAAATCTCACTCTGCAGCATATGCTCTTATAGCTTATTGGACAGCATATTTTAAAGCTCATTATATAAAGCACTATTATGCAGCTCTTATGACTTCAGAGATGTCACATATAGAGAATGTGGCCTACTATGTAGAGGATGCAAAATTACATAATTTAAAATTATATTTGCCAGATATAAATAGAGCTAGTTCAAAATTTATAGTAGATGGTGATGGTGTTGTATTTGCACTCTCAGCTATAAAAAATGTAGGAGAGGGGATTTCTGAAAAAATATTGGAAGAGTATGAAAAAAATGGAGAGTATAAAAATTTAGAGGATTTTGTTTTGAGGACAAAGCAGTATGGATTGAATAAAAAAGCTTTGGAATCTCTTATATTAGCTGGAGCTTTAGATAGCTTACCTGGAAATAGAAAGGAAAAATTCGAATCTATAGATAAGATTATAGAGTATTCAAATAGGAAATTAAAAGAGGACGATATTCAACAGATGAACTTATTTGGAGAGGCAAAATCATCTTTAGGAGCTTTTAATTTACCTCAATTACAGGAGTTTTCATCAGAGGAGTTGTTAGCTAAAGAGAAGGAGTATTTAGGATTTTATTTCAGTGCTCACCCTTTAGATAATTACAGAAGATTGATAAAGTTATTTAAACTTTCATCAATAAATGAGATAAAAGAGGAGAAAAATGTACCTAAAATAAAGTGTTGTGGAATATTGAGAGAGATAAAAAAAATAGTTACTAAAAACTCAGGGAAAATAATGGGAGTATTCCAGTTAGAAGATTATTATGATAGGATAGATTGTGTAATATTTCCAAATGATTATGAAAATAGTGCTCACATACTTTTAGAGGGAAAGGCTGTATATATAGAGGGAAGTATTCAGATTGATTATTTTAAAGGTGTGGAGAATAAAAAATTAATTGTTAGAAAATTAAAGTTTTTAGAGGATATTATAAGAGATAAAAATTTGAAATTATATATCTTAATGACAGAAGAGGACAGAGAAAAATTTAGTAGATTAAAGGATATTTTAAAAGGTTCAAATGGAACAACAGATGTATTTTTTGCTATAAAAAATAAGGAACAAAAAGAGGTGAAGAAGAGTAAGTATTCAGTTGTATTAGATAAAAGTTTCTTAGATGAGATTGCTTCTTTGATGGGAGAGGATAAGATAGTAGTAAAATAACATATGTAATTTTTATTGAAATAAATGGGAGTTAGTGGTAAAATATATAAAAAATGAGGAGGAATTTATGAAGGGTGATATGAATACAGTGGAAGAATTGATGAAAATTCTTCAGGAAAAGAAACTTACAGAAATATCATTAGAGACATCTGATATAAAGATTAATATAAAAGGATATTTAACTCCAGAGGAAAAGATCAATGCTCCAAAACCAAAGGCGAAAAAAAGTGTAGAGGTAAAAAAAGAGGCAGAAAATATTAAAGATGTTGTTTCTGAACATATAGGAATATACAACTATGTAAAAAAAGATGGAACTCCTAAAATTATTGTCGGACAACAAATAAAAGAGGGACAGGAGCTAGGAGAGGTAGTAGCTGTTGGAGTTGCTCTTCCTGTTGTAGCAAGAGTGTCAGGAATAATAGAAGAGATATATATAAATAGTGGTGATCCTGTAGATTATGGAAGACCATTAATAAAAGTAAGAATTTCATAATCGAAATATCTTGGATTATCAGGAGGAAAAAATAATGTTTAAAAAAATACTTATTGCTAACAGGGGAGAGATTGCTGTAAGAATAATAAGAGCAGCAAAAGAGCTAGGAATAAAGACAGTTGCTGTATACTCTGTTGCAGATAAAGATAGTTTACACGTAAGACTTGCTGATGAGGCAGTGTGTATAGGTGGAGTATCAAGTACAGAATCATATTTGAAGGTTCCAAATATAATAGCAGCTGCAGAGATAACAGGAGCAGATGCTATTCACCCTGGATATGGATTTTTATCAGAGAATGCAAAGTTCTCTTCAATCTGTGAGGAACATAATATAACATTTATTGGACCAAGAGCAGAGTGTATAACTAAGATGGGAGATAAGGCTACAGCAAGAGCTACAGCAATTGCAAATAATGTACCTTTAACTAACGGAACAGGAATAGTAAGAAGTATAGAAGAGGCTAAAAAAGAGGTAAATGATAGAATAACTTACCCTGTTATGATCAAAGCCACAGCTGGTGGTGGAGGAAAGGGAATGAGAATTGCTAGAAATGATGAGGAGTTAGAAACTAACATTGTAGCAGCTCAAACTGAAGCAGGAGCAGCTTTTGGAAATCCAGATGTATATATAGAAAAATTTGTAGAAAATCCTAGACATATAGAGATTCAAATCTTAGGGGATAAACATGGAAATGTAATATATCTAGGAGAGAGAGATTGTTCTATCCAGAGAAGACACCAAAAATTAATAGAAGAAGCACCTTCATTCTCATTACCTTATCATGTGAGAAAGGCCATGGGAGAGGCAGCAGTAACACTGGCAAAGGCGATAAATTATGATTCAGCAGGGACATTGGAGTTCTTAGTTGACAAGGATAATAATTTCTACTTTATGGAGATGAATACAAGAATTCAAGTTGAGCATACTATTACTGAGATGGTAACAGGGCTTGATATTATAAAACTTCAGATCCAAATAGCTTGTGGAGCAAAATTAAATATAACTCAAGATGACATAGTACTTTTTGGACACGCTATTGAGTGTAGAATAAATGCTGAGGATTCACAAAATAACTTCTTACCTTCACCAGGGGTTATTACAAAATATATAGCACCAGGAGGAAATGGAATAAGAGTTGACTCTCACTCATACCAAGGTTATGAGATAAGTCCTTATTATGATTCTATGATAGGAAAATTAATATCTTTTGGTATAAATAGAGAAGAGGCTATTGCAAAGATGAAAAGAGCATTAGAGGAGTATATTATAGAGGGAATAGATACAACTATACCTTTCCACTTAGAAGTGTTAAATAATGAGCTATATCTAGCTGGAAAAACTTCAACAAATTTTATTGAAGAAAATTTTTCGAAAAAATAATAATATAAATAGTAGTTTTTTTTGAAAAAATTAGTTATAATATATTAAGAGATTACACGGAGGTGTTACAAATGGGTGAATTAGGAAACATAAGAATATCTGATGATGTAGTAAAAACAATAGCGGCTAAAGCAGCTTCTGATGTAGAGGGAGTTTATAAGTTAGCTGGTGGAATGGCAGATGAAGTTAGTAAGATCTTAGGAAAGAAAAGACCAACAAATGGAGTTAAAGTAGAAGTAGGGGAAAAAGAGTGTAGTATTGAAGTATTCATAATAGTAGAATATGGATATCTTATCTCTGAAGTAGCTCACGAGGTACAAAAAGTAGTTTTAAAGGCTGTATCTGAATTAAGTGGACTAAAAGTTGTAGAAGTAAACGTTTATGTTCAAGATGTAAAGATAAGAACAGAAGAGCCTTCTGAAAACGAAGATGAAGAATTAGATGCATAACTACATAGAGGTGTTAAAAGCACCTCTAATCTTTTATTATAGGTGGTAATTATGATAAAAAAAATAATATTCTTTTTTGCATGGCTAGGAATTTTTCTGATGTCAATAACTGGAATTGTCTATGTTGTTGTTCCTACATACTTAGTACAGTTCAATACTTATATTGGAACTTTAAGCTATGATATAATTGTATTTATAATCTCAGCTCTGTACTTTGTAATATCTATCTTAAAATTCTTATCTTTGTTTGAGAGAAGTAAAGATTATGAGATAAAAACAGAGGATGGAGTTGTATATATATCATCAGGCTCTGTTACAAGTTTTATAAGAGAGATATTATCTAAGGATAAAGAGATTTCTAATATAAGAGTGGAAACTTCTAAAAAGAGTAGAAAATTTAACATAAAAGTTAGATTAGATATGCTATCAAATGGAAATATCTCAGGTAAATCATCATCAATACAGAATGAGATAAAAAGCAAGTTAGCTGATAAGATGGGATTGGAAGTTGGAACTATTGAGGTAAAAATCTCTAAATTATCAGTAAAAGATAGTAGTGGTTCTGAAGAGTAGAGGTGATACAGATGTTAGAAGAAATTATAGGAAATTTAATCTACAATAGAAAAAGATATCTGTATGCTTTATATGGATTTATAATAGCACTTTTATTGGTAACAGTAGGTGTGGTTAAAACAGTTTTTATCCTATTGGTGACTATACTTGGTTATCTATTGGGAAGTCCTAAAATAGTAAAAAAATTTAAAAAAATTAAAAATATATTATCTGAAAAATTAAATGAGGATTAAGAAAGGAAATCAATGAGTAGAAGAGTAGCAAGAGAAGAGTTATTCAAATTAGTTTTTGAAAGCGAATTAAAAGAGGAGAGCACAAAAGAGGTTCTAGAAAATTATTTAAAAAGAGATGAAGTTTTAACAAATGAAAATGAGATAGCTTTTATCAAAAAATATATGACTGGAATTACAGAGAACAATGATAAAATAATAGAAACTATCAATAATAACATCACAGGATGGAGTTTTGAAAGAATAGGAAATGTAGAGAAGGCTTTATTAAAATGCTCTGTATATGAGCTTTTATGTGAAACTACTCCACATGAGATAGTTGTAAATGAAGTAGTTGAGCTTGCTAAAATGTATGGAGATGAAAAGACTTTTGAATTTGTAAACGGTGTTTTAGCAAAAATAATAAACAAATAGAATAGGGAATAGTTACTGTCTTTTAAGGGATAGCTATTTTTTAGTGAAAAAAGGAGAAAATTTTACTGTAATAATCATTGTGTAAACACTGGTAAACTTAGGTAAAGCTTTCTCCTTTAATGTTAAACATATAAAATATCTATGGTGAGGAGGATAAGAATGATAAGCTTTAAAAATGATTATAGCGAGGGAGCATTACCTTATATTATGGAGGCTCTATTAAAAACAAATCTAGAACAGACAGTGGGATATGGGGAAGATGAGTATACAGAGTTGGGAATAGAGGCGATAAAGAGAAGTATAGGTTGTGAAGATTGTTATGTTCGTTTATTAGTTGGAGGAACACAGACTAATCTTTTAACAATATCTCATATTTTAAGACCATACGAGGCTGTAATAGCATCAGATACAGGTCATATTAGTATACATGAGGCTGGAGCTATTGAGGCAACTGGACATAAGGTTCTTGAATTACCAAATGATGGTGAGGGAAAAATAAATGTAGATATGATAAGAGAGTGTTATGAGCTATATAAAGATGATTTTCATATGGTAAAACCTAGAATGGTATATATTTCTAATCCAACAGAATTAGGTACATTATACACAAAAGATGAGTTAGTAAGTATCTCTAACTACTGTAAAGAGGTTGGAATGTATCTCTATCTTGATGGAGCTAGATTAGCTTCAGCACTAGCCTCAGAAAAGAATGATATAGAGTTGACAGATTATCCAAAATATTGTGATGCATTTTATATAGGGGGAACAAAGTGTGGACTTTTATTTGGAGAAGCTCTAGTAATAACTAACAAAGAGTTGGAAAGAGGATTTTTCTGTAGTACAAAACAGAGAGGAGCAACTTTAGCAAAGGGAAGATTGTTAGGAATACAGTTTGCAGAATTATTTAAGGGGGATAGATACTATCAAGTTGGAAAACACTCTAATGAGATGGCTACTCTTTTGAAAAAAGGTGTTTTAGAAGCAGGGTATAAACTAAAAACAGATTCATATACAAATCAACAGTTTTTCATCTTTCCAAATGAAAAAATTGAAAAATTGGGAGAAAAATATAGATATGAGTTTTGGGAAAAAGTAGATGAAGATAATTCAGCAATTAGATTTGTAACTTCTTGGGCAACTAGAGAGGAAGATGTAAAAGAACTTATAAAAGATTTAAAAACTTTATAAAAAAGTTGACTTTTTTGATAAAAAATTATATTATAAATATAGGGGGGTACCCCTATATTTTAATGTGGAGGTAAAGATTATGAAAAAAGTAGTAAAAATAGATGGTATGGGATGTATGCACTGTGTAAATAGTGTTAAGACAGCTTTAGAGGCATTAGAAGGAGTAGAAGTTTTAGAAGTAAAAATAGGAGAGGCAACTGTTGAGATAGCAGAAGACTATGATTTTAATAAGATAGTAGAAGCATTAGATGACGCTGGATATGAGGTAATTTAATGACTAAAAAAGATTATCAACTTGGTGGGGTAACCTGCCAAGTTTGTGTAAATAAAATAGAGAAAAAACTTTCTAAATTAGATGGAATGAGTGAAGCAGTAGTAAATTTATCCAATGGAAAATTGGGAGTAAACTATGATGAAAGTGTACTGTCTGATGATAAGATAGTAGAGGTAGTAAAAAAACTTGGTTATGAGATAGAGGAATTGAAAGATCTCAAAGAGGTAGAGTTAGAGATTTCAGGGATAACTTGCCAAGTTTGTGTGAATAAAATAGAGAAAAAAGTTGCCAAACAGGAGGGTGTAGACTCAGTAGTAGTAAATTTGGCAAATAGTCGTGGAAGAGTTGTATATGACTCTGATAAGATAAAACTTTCTGAGATATTAGAAGTTATAAAAAAATTGGGATATGATGCTAAAAAATATGAAGAGTTGGAGGAAGATACTAAAGAGATTGAGATGCAACAGCATTTTAAAAGAGAGTTTTTAGAGTTTAAATTGGCTATTTTCTTTTCAGCTCTTGTTTTTTATATCTCAATGGGAACAATGGTTGGATTACCAGTACCAAGTATAATTTCACCAGATGTAAATCCACTTAATTTTGCACTGATACAGTTATTTTTATCAATACCTGTTATCTATATAGGAAGAAGATTTTACAGAGTAGGGATAAAACAGTTGATAATGAGAAGTCCAAGTATGGATTCTTTAATAGCAACAGGTACAGGGTCAGCTATCATATATAGCTTGTATGGAACTTATAAGATAGCTCAAGGAGATGTACACTATGCACATGCTCTTTATTACGAATCTGGAGTTGTTATCTTAGCTCTTATTCTTTTAGGCAAATATTTAGAAGGAATAAGTAAGGGAAAAACATCAGAAGCTATAAAAAAATTGATGAGTTTAAAGAGTAAAAAGGCAACTCTAATAAGAGATGGAAAATTTATTCAGGTGGATATTGAAGAGGTAGAGATAGGAGAATTGGTATTAGTAAAACCTGGAGAGAGTATTCCTGTAGATGGAGTAGTTGTGGAAGGACAGAGTAGTGTAGATGAATCTATGCTGACTGGAGAGAGTATTCCTGTAGATAAAAATATAGGAGATAAGGTGTTTGGTGCAAGTATAAATAAGAATGGAAGTTTGCAAGTAAGAGTTGAGGCAACAGGTAAGGGAACAGTAATCTCTAAAATAATTAAACTTGTAGAAAATGCTCAAGGAAGTAAAGCACCAATCGCTAAGATAGCTGATAAAGTTTCAAGTTATTTTGTTCCGATTGTTATGTTGATAGCCCTTACTTCAGGTGTAGTTTGGTATATATTGGGAAGTAGAGGAATTGTTAAGATACATGAAGCTCCTTCTATTTTTGCACTTACAATATTTGTTGCTGTGATGGTAATAGCTTGTCCATGTTCGTTGGGATTAGCTACTCCAACAGCTATAATGGTAGGGACTGGTAGAGGAGCAGAGTTAGGTGTTCTAATAAAATCTGGAGAGGCTTTAGAGAAAGCACACAAGGTTAATACTATAGTTTTTGATAAGACGGGAACTATAACTGAGGGAAAACCAAAAGTAACTGATATTTTAATATTTAATGGTATGAGTGAAAATGAGATCTTAGGATTGGCTGGAGCTTTGGAAGAGCATTCAGAACACCCATTAGGAGAGGCTATTGTAGAAGCTGGTAGAGAGAGAGAGTTGATATTTCCTAAGTTAAAAGATTTTAGAGCAATAGTAGGAAAAGGTGTAATGGGAACTGCTGGAGAGGATAGAATCTATATTGGAAATAGAAAATTGATGGAAGAGTTTGATATCAAAATTGATAAGAATGAGATATTAGATGAGTTGGCTCTTCAAGGTAAGACGCCAATGTATCTTGCAATAAATGAGATTTTTACTGCTGTGATTGGAGTGGCAGATACTCTGAAACCAGAGGCTATTTTGACTATAAAAGAGTTACAAAATAGAGGTTACCAAGTGGGAATGATAACTGGTGACAATAAAATTACAGCACAAGCAATAGGAAAGCAAGTTGGAATAGACATAATTTTTGCAGAGGTAACTCCTGAAGAGAAATATCTAAAAGTAAAGGAGCTACAAGAGGAAGGCAAGAATGTAGCTATGGTAGGAGATGGAATAAATGACTCTCCAGCTCTTGTACAGGCAGATATAGGAATAGCAATAGGTGGTGGAACAGATATTGCTATGGAAAGTGCTGATATTGTTTTGATGAAAAGAAATCTAAAAGATGTTATAACAGCTATGGATTTAAGTCATGCAGTTATAAAAAATATAAAAGAGAACCTATTTTGGGCTTTTATCTATAATACAATAGGTATACCAGTGGCAGCAGGTATACTATATCCATTGACTGGCTACCTGCTAAATCCTATGATAGCTGGTGGAGCTATGGCAATGAGTTCAGTATCAGTAGTAACCAATGCTTTAAGGCTAAGAAAATTCAAAGCAAAAATCTAATTATGAGAGGAAGAAACAAAAAAAATTTGTTTCTTCTTTTTTTTTAGAGTACAATATAAGAGAGAAGATATATTAAGTGGCAGGTGATAAAATGGGAGATAATACAAATGGAGTACTTTGTTTATCTAATACAGATGACTTTAGAAAAAAGTTGATTTCAAGGATAAATAGAATTGCAGGACAGTTGAGAGGAATAGAGAAGATGATATTAAACCATGTGAAGTGTGATGAGATATTAAATCAAGTTTCTTCTGTAAAATCAGCTCTCAATGGAGTGGCAAAAGTTGTGTTGGAAGCACATCTAAAAAATTGTGTGGTACATGATATAAAAGCTGGACTAGAGGGGGAGGCTACATCAGAACTTATACTGACATTGAATACATTGATAGAAAAAAAAGGAAAAAAAATAAATGAGAGTAATAATAATATAATTAGGAAGATTGAGCAACAAATAGAGATGATGAGAAAATCAATAGAGAAAGATGAGTGTTGCAGTAGTATTTTAAGAGATATCTCTATTATAAAAGGGGAATTGGATAGTATGGCTAGAGTTATCCTAGAGGGGCATGTGAAAAATTGCTTGGTGAGAGATATAAAAGCAGGATTAGAGGAGAAAACTATTGATGATTTTCTCTACACAATAAATAAAATGGTAAAATAAAATAGGAGGTTACAGTGAAAAAAATTCTTGTAATAGATGACGAATGGAAGATAAGGAAGTTAATAAAGGACTATTTGGTGAGAGAGGGATATATAGTAGATGAGGCAGGAGATGGAGAAGAGGGAATAGAAAAATTTTTCTCAAATGTCTATGATATTGTTATTTTGGATATAATGATGCCAAAGATTGATGGTTGGAGTGTGTGTAGAAAGATAAGAGAGGAATCACAGATTCCAATTATTATGTTGACAGCTAGAGCTGACGAGGGAGATCAGTTATTTGGTTTTGAATTGGAAACAGATGAGTATATGACAAAACCATTTAATCCAAAATTATTAGTGGCAAAGGTAAAAGCTCTTTTGAGAAGAGATGGAAAGATTGTAGATAATGCTCCTATGTCATTTAGAGATCTGATGATAGATGGTGTAAAAAGAGAGGTAAGATTGAAAGATGAGATCTTAGAATTGACTCCAAAAGAGTATGATCTACTATATTTTTTCATAGAGAATAAAGGGATAGCACTATCTAGAGAGAAGATACTTAACTCAGTTTGGGGTTGGGACTATTTTGGAGATTCAAGAACTGTTGATACTCACATAAAAAGACTTAGAAAAAAAATAGGAGATGACTATATTCAAACTGTAAGAGGTTTCGGATATAAATTTGAGGGATAGAATATGAAAATAAGATGGAAAATATTTTTTCTAATGTGGAGTATGGTTATGATGATTATAGGTGGTTTTGCTATAACAAATAACATATACTTAGAGAAGTTTTATTTAACTACCAAAAAAGATAGGTTAGTGCAAGTTGGAAGACTGATAAGTGATCCCAACTATGTAATAGATTTTAGAAATCTAGAGGTTCAAAATAATGCAGAGATAACAATAAAAAAAACAGATCAAATAGAAAGATATTTTTATCGAAAACTACTTACTCAAAAGGAGATACAGGAGATAAAAAGATACCTCAGCAATGGGGTACCTATTTTTAAGATAATAAACTATGATGACTATAGAGGGAAAGTTTTAGTTTTATTTATGGAATATAAAAGTGATAGGTACTTGGAGATTATAACTCCATTAAGTTTGATTCAAGAGGGGTTAGAGGTTTCAGTACAGTACCATTTACAAATAATAATTCTCTCTTTTATTATAGGTTCATCAATGGCTTTTATATTTTCTAAGGCTATGGTGGCACCAATTTTAGAATTGAAAGAGATAACTAAAAAAATATCTAAATTGGATTTCTCTAGAAAATTTGAAGATGTTAGAAAAGATGAGATAGGTGAATTGGGAGAAACAATTAACTTGATGGGAGAGACTTTGAAAAAGAATATTGATGAGATCAATAAAGCTAATTTGAAGTTGATGGAAGATATAGAGAAAGAGAAAAAAATAGATAAACTTAGAAAGGAGTTTGTAGCTTGTGTAAGTCACGAATTAAAAACTCCAATAGCTATTATACAAGGTTATGCTCAAGGGTTGAGTGAGAATGTTGCAACTGAAGAGGATAAGAATTTTTATTGTGATGTCATAATAGAAGAGAGTTATAAGATGGATAGTTTAGTGAGAGAGTTACTACTTATTTCACAAATAGAGGCTGGATATTTTAAGATGCAGATGGAAGAGGTAAACCTCTATGAGAATATAAAAGATTTTATAGATAAGTATTCCTCTAAAACTAAACATATAAGATATGTTGGAAGTAAGGATATCAAAGTGATCTGTGATGAAAAATATATTGATAGAGTGTTGGAAAATTTAATAAGTAATGCTATGAAATATAGTACAGATAATGAGGATATAGAGATAGAAGTATTAGAAAAAGAGGATAAATGTAGAGTGATTGTAAAAAATAGAAGTGATCATCTAGAAGAAAAAGATTTAGAAACTATTTGGAATCCTTTTGTAAGGCTAGATAGTGCAATAGGTAAAGATGGACATGGTTTAGGTTTAGCAATAGTGGCAGGAATCCTAGATAATCATAAAAACAGTTATGGAGTTTATATCTCTGAAAATAACTGGGTTAATTTTTGGTTTGAACTAAATCTAATCTAAAAAGTAAAAAAAGTGTTCTAAAAGTATGAAATACGTTGATGATGCTTGACAAGTGTTAGATATGGTAGTATACTCAAAGTGTGACAAGATTGAAAAAGGGAGATGAGAAGATGACTACTACTAAAAATAGTCAAGGATTATTTAAACGTTTTACTTCATTATGTGTATCTGTTATGCAAAAATACTTACCAGATCCATATATCTTTTGTGCAATGTTAACTTTCATAGTGTTTATAGGTGCTATGGTTTTAACAAAGCAGTCACCAATGAGAATAATAGGGCATTGGAGTAATGGATTTTGGTCACTGTTATCTTTTTCAATGCAGATGGCATTAGTCCTAGTAACAGGGCACACAATGGCAAGTTCAAAGATATTTAAAAGTTTTTTAGCTAGCCTTGCATCAAAGTTAAAAACACCAAGACAAGCAATAGTTGTTGTAACTTTAGTTTCAACAGTAGCATGTCTTTTAAACTGGGGATTTGGATTAGTTATTGGAGCAATTTTTGCAAGAGAGATTGCTAAAAAAATTAAAGGAATAGATTATAGACTTTTAATAGCTTCAGCTTACACAGGGTTCTTAGTGTGGCATGGAGGATTATCAGGATCAATTCCATTACAAGTGGCTAGTGACAGTGTAGAGGCTTTGAAAAAGCAAACAGCTGGAGCAATGATAGCTAACATACCAACAAGTGAAACTATATTTTCACCAATGAACCTATTCATAATGGGAGCTTTACTAATTGCATTACCTCTTATCAATAGAGCTATGTATCCAAGTGAAAATGAGGTTGTAGCTGTTGATCCTAAATTATTAGAAGAAAAAGAAGAGATGATTACAAAGAGCAAGGAGGAAATGACTCCAGCTGAAAGAATAGAGAATAGTAAAGTAGTGTCAATTCTATTAGGAATAATGGGATGGGCATATATATTACAATATTTTATGACAAAAGGATTTAACTTAAATCTAAACTTAGTAAACTTTATATTCTTATTTACAGGAATCTTATTACATGGAACACCTAGAAGATTTTTAGATGCTTTCTTAGAAGCTACAAAAGGTGCTTCAGGAATCTTATTACAGTTTCCATTTTATGCAGGAATTATGGGAATAATGACAGGAGCTAATGCCGAGGGATTATCATTAGCAGTAATAATGTCAAATTTCTTCGTAAATATATCAACACCAAAAACATTCCCACTATTCTCTTTCTTAAGTGCAGGAATAGTAAACTTCTTCGTACCTTCTGGTGGAGGACAATGGGCAGTACAAGCTCCAATTGTTATGCCAGCAGGATTAGAGATAGGAGTTTCAACTGCTAAATCAGCTATGGCAATAGCTTGGGGAGATGCTTGGACAAATATGATTCAACCATTCTGGGCTTTACCAGCATTGGGAATAGCAGGATTGGGAGCAAAGGATATAATGGGATACTGTTTAATAGTATTACTATGTTCAGGAGTTATTATATCAGCTGGATTCCTCTTATTCTAAGTAAAAATATAGAGGAGTAAAATGAAAAAGAACGAATATTTTTATGAAGTAGAAAAAAAATATTTAGAGATAAAAGAAGATATAGAAAAAAGATTAAAAGAGTTTAAGAGTGTATGGGATAATGGAAACAATAGAGATATTCATGTAGAGATGTCTTTTTGTATACTAACACCTCAATCTAAGGCTGTTAATGCTTGGCAAGCTATTACCACATTGAGAGATAATGGACTTCTTTTTAATGGTAGTGCTGAAGAGATTGTGGAGTATCTCAACATAGTAAGATTTAAAAATAATAAATCAAAATATCTAGTTGAACTTAGAGAGAAGATGACAGACTCTACTGGGGAGATCATAACAAAAGATTTCTTCTCAAGTTTTGAAGAGATAAGTAAGGCTAGAGAGTGGATAGTAAAAAATGTCAAGGGGATGGCTTATAAAGAAGCTAGTCATTTTTTAAGAAATGTAGGTTTTGGAAAAGAGATAGCTATTCTGGATAGACACATATTAAAAAATCTAGTAAGACTAGAAGTGATTGATGAAGTTCCTAAAAGTATAACTCCAAAGTTATATTTAGAGATAGAGAGAAAAATGAAAGATTATTGCAAGTTTGTAAATATTTCAATGGATAGCTTAGATTTACTGTTGTGGTATTTAGAAGCGGGGGAAATCTTCAAGTAGTTTTTTTAATAAGCTAGGAGGTAAAGATGAGAAACAAAGTAGTGACAATGGAAGAAGCAGTATCACATGTAAAAGATGGAATGACTGTCTTTATTGGTGGATTTTTAGGAGTAGGAACACCAGAAAAGATAATTGATGCACTAATTGAAAAAGGTGTAAAAGATTTAACTGTAATAGGTAACGATACTGGATTTCCTGACAGAGGGATAGGAAGATTAGTATGTAATAACCAAGTTAAAAAAGTTATTGCTACTCACATAGGAACAAACCCAGAAACAGGAAGAAGAATGAATACTGGAGAGATGGAAGTAGAGCTTTGTCCTCAAGGAACTCTTGCTGAAAGAATCAGAGCAGCAGGAAATGGATTAGGTGGAATACTTACTCCAACTGGTGTAGGAACAATAGTTGAAGAGGGAAAACAAGTAATTGAAGTAGATGGAAAAAAATATTTATTAGAAAAGCCTATAAAAGCAGACGTTGCATTAATAAATGGTTCAATAGTAGATGAGTTAGGAAACGTTATCTATGCTAAAACTACAAAGAACTTTAACCCAATGATGGCAACTGCAGCAGATACTGTTATAGTTTTTGCAGAGAAACTTGTAAAAGTAGGAGAGATAGACCCAGATCACGTAATGACATCAAGAATATTTGTAGACTATATAGTAAAATAGGAGGCTTAGAAAAATGGAATTAGATAAAAAACAAGTAAGAGAGTATATAGCAAAAAGAGTAGCACAAGAATTAAGAGATGGATATGTAGTAAACTTAGGAATAGGATTACCTACATTAGTAGCTAACTATGTTCCAGAGGATATGGATGTAGTATTCCAATCAGAGAATGGAATAATAGGTGTAGGACCAGCTCCAGAACCTGGAAAAGAGGATAAAGATATGATAAATGCTGGTGGAGGATTTGTAACAGTTCTTCCTGGAGCACAATTCTTTGACTCTTGTACTTCTTTTGGAATAATCAGAGGTGGACACGTTGACGCTACTGTTTTAGGAGCACTTCAAGTAGATGAGGAAGGAAACCTAGCTAACTGGATGGTACCTGGAAAAATAGTTCCTGGAATGGGAGGAGCTATGGACCTAGTTGTTGGAGCAAAAGAGGTAATAGTAGCTATGGAGCATACAAGTAAGGGAAGTGTAAAAATACTAAAAAAATGTAATCTTCCATTAACTGCAGCTAAAGAGGTAAACTTAATAATCACTGAAAAATGTGTAATAAAAGTAACTCCAGAAGGATTAGTTTTAACTGAAGTAAGCCCTTACTCTTCAATAGAAGATGTAAAAGCAAATACAGAAGCTGAATTAATAATTCCAGATGATATTAAAATTTTAACTTTATAGTACGATGAGATTATAATAGTTATTTAGAGAGATTGGTTCTATTAAACGATAGAATGATCTCTCTTTTTATTTTACAAAATATTGACTGTATAAAATTATCAAAGTATACTATAAATATAAAATTATTAAGAGTAATAAAGGTGGAATTAGATGATATATATAGCAGTTGCTTTAGGGATAGAAGCTAGACCTTTAATAAAAAAATTTAAGTTAAAGAAGGATAGTACAATAAATAGGGTACAGGTATTTAAAAATGAAAAGATAACTTTGATAGTCACAGGAGTAGGAATATTAAAGAGTGCAATAGCTTTGACATATATACTTTCAAAAGTGAAGATAGATAGTGATGATATATTCATCAATATGGGAGTTTGTGGAGCTAAGAATAAAGAGTATAAAGTTGGTGATATAGTCTTATGTAATAAGATTATAAACTCAGAGAGTAAAAGAGCTTACTATCCAGATATGATATTTGATCATAGATTTAAAGAGGGAAGTTTAGAGAGTTTTAATAGAGTTATTAATTCAGATAGTGTAGTGACAGGAGATTTGGTTGATATGGAGGGGGCTGGACTTGTAGAAGCTAGTTCATATTTTTTTGAGACATATCAAGTGAATATTATAAAAATTGTTTCAGATTACTTAGACGGTGATGTTGATCCAGAAAGTGTGGAGAATTTAATAGAAAAAGCTTTGGTGGAGATCGAAATTTGGTTGGAGAGAAGGAGCGAATTTCATCTAGAAAAGGAGTTAGAGTTTTCAGACGAGGAGAGAAGAGAGGTAGATTCTCTCATTGTAAAAGGTAGATTTAGTGTAACAATGGTAAATGAGTTGGAATCTCTATTGTTATATTATAAATTAAAAGGTGAAAATTTAATTAAACTTATAAAAAATTATGATAAAATAGAGATAAAGGATAAGAAAGTAACAAAAAAAATATTAGAAGATATAAAAAATTGTGTGATAGGGGTAAAAAATGAAAGATAATAATGAGTTTGAAATAATAGATACTGCTGGATTTGATGCTATTGCAAAAAGATTTAAAAAACTGTATCCGAAAGTGGAAGAGTTACATTTTCACGCTATGGTTTCTTCAAGACTAGGTGGAGATGATCCGTTAGATGGGATCAGTATTTTTAGAGGTGATGGATATTATCATTTTGTAACTTTTGGATTTAGTGAGCTATATGAGAAAGAGTCAGATGATATGGAGTACAGTGGTTATGGATTTGAATTGACTTTTAAATTAAAAATGAATAGTGAGCAATTAAAGAGAAGAAAAAAAGATCTAGATATAAAGGATAAAGAGCTAAAAAATATCTGTTCTATTCTTCAAGAATTAGCTAAATATGTTTTTGAAAGTGGAGAGATATTTCAACCTAATGAATATATTTGGACTGGACAAAAAGAGGGAATAGATGTGAGTAAGAGATCTAAAATAACAGGGTTTATAACAACGTTAGATCAAGCTAAAGAGATTGATACACCCAATGGAAAGGTACAGTTTGTAGAGCTTGTTGGAGCTACTGATAGGGAGTTAAAACTAATAGATAGTGGAAAGATGAAGGTAACTGAGTTATTGAAAAAGTTAAAAACTGATGTTACAGATTTTTCTAGAGATAGTATAGTTTAAGATAAAAGGAGAAATTTTAGTAGATGGATTTATTAAATAGAAGTTTTTCTCATATATATATTGAAAAGGAAGCAAAACAATATATAGAGAGTCAAAAAATATTAAAGAGATTTCCAAATTCAAAGGTGATTGAGATTGATAGTTACAAAGAGATATTTTCAAAAAATAATCAAAATTTCACCTTACAAAAAACAACTCCCAAGCTTATATTAGCAGTGAAAAAAGAAAATTATATATATGAGGGAGCTAAAGTTTGTGAAAGTTTTGGGAATGAGAATTTTTACTACTCATCTTCAGTTTTAAACTGTGTGTATGATTGTGAGTAC